>CAZYCB010000001.1:0-7977 GCA_964645735.1 uncultured bacterium
CCTACTCGGCGATCCAGATCGCCGTCGCTCTGGCTAAAGCGTTCGACACCGACGTGAACAAACTGCCGCTCTCGCTCATCCTGTCGTGGTACGAGCAAAAAGCGGTGGCCGTCCTGCTCACGCTCCTCCACCTCGGCATCAAGAACATTCGCCTGGGACCGAGTCTGCCGGCCTTCGTGACGCCGGCGGCGCTCGACGTCCTGGTCGAGAAGTTCGGAATCAAGCCGATCGGCACTGTGGAAAGCGATCTCGAAGCGTGCCTGAGGAGCTAGGCGGAAACATCCCCCTTGCTCGTCGCGCTCGAGGCGACGCTTCGCCGCTTTTTGTCCAAGCGGGCTAACGGCAACCTCCTATCGAAACACGAGTTGTGAAAACAATAACGTGCTTGGGAGCGGTTTCGAAGAGTGTTATCTTGCCAGCGAGCCATCCGACGGGTTTGTACCGGACTTCTTTCGAAAGGAGCCCTCTGATTATGAGACGAAACCTGGTTTGCACTGTCGCCGCTCTATGCGTCATCGTCACGGCCTCTTCGAGTCGCGCTCAATTGGGACTGCGGCTCGGCGGCGGGATCCACTATGTGAAGACCGTCGGCGACATCAAGGATACACCGGAGTTCGACGACAATGCTTTCAACCTCGTCGCGTCCGCGCAGGTCGGCAAGGGCCTGTTCCAAATCGAGGGCGACGTCGAGTGGGTCAACGATTACGGCGGCTCGGGCGAATCGCTCTGGCTTCCGCAGGTGTTCGTGTTGATCGGGGGTCTGGTCTATGGGGGAGCGGGCATCGGAACCGGATACATCGACGGCGAGTGGTTCGACGACCCGTTCTATGCGCTGCGGGCGGGCGTCGACTTTCCCGTCGGTCCTGTCAGCCTGGACATCAATGCGAACTACCGGTTCATGGATACCAGTGTTTTCGACAAGGTCGACAACGAAGATTTCGATTCGATAACAGTGGGCGCGATCGTTCGAATCGGGCTCTAGACCGCGCCGGAGACTTTAAGCCCGGGGCGTCAGATCTGTGTTCGAACCGCCCGGTCGATGCCGATCGAGCGGGCGGTTCATCTCCTGCCGATCGCCTCTTGCGTCGTGCGGCTCAATTCATGCCGTGTCGAAGCTCCACCAAGATTCGATTGGCATCGTCCACGCGAATCAGACCGAGGTGAGGGAACTCCAGATCCGCGGTCACGTACACCACGATCGTCATGACGGCTGCAAGAGTCACTATGTAAAGCCAACTCCGGTGTGCGTTGACCGATGTGTCAAAGCCCACCATAAACGTGCTGGCAACACAGATCCCGCCGAGCAACAGAAACACCACCAGGGGCGGATGATTCCGCGTTGCCATTTCTCGTGTGGTGGTGATGTCGATCATTGCATTCAAAGCGGAAAGGACGAGAGTGACGGTAGATGTCGGCACGCCTTCCCTGAGGCACGCGCTCGATGTCTCTTTCCAGATCTGGGTCTGCAACGCCGCACACTGCGTGAGCTGCGACTCCACAGCAGCGAGATCTTTCGTCTTGATGTACGTTACCGCCCGCAGATCCGTGTATCTTCGAAACAGATCCTTCAGTTCCGGTTGAACATCCGCTGGAAGCAAATCGAGGCGCAAGTAGGCGGTGCCGATCGCGTTGGTCTCTTCGGTGATCAGATGCCGGCGAGCTTCGAACCGCCCCGCTGCGCCGTAGAACGAGAAGGCCATGATCAATCCCAAGAGCCCGAATACGCCGGCCACGGCCGAGCCGACTCCCTTCGTCTCGCCCTCCGGTTTGCGGGCGAGCCTCGCTTTGCCGAGGCGCCACCCGATTTCGTAGGATACCAGTATGCACACGAACAAGAGAACGGCGAGGAGCAAAGCGAATGCCACGAATTTCATGCTCAAGGCTTCTCTCCAATTACAGTGAAACGAGCATGGGGCCCTGAGCGGCCTGAACCAGCGGAGTTATCCGCCGCGCCGCTCCATGGCCCCATGCTCCGGTGTCCGTGCTTACTCCCCTATGAGGGGAATCTCCGCGGCGACGTCGTAGTCGACAACGGCGCGGACCTTGTTCTCGATCTGGTAGTAGCGGGCGACCTTCGTCATCGGAAGCACCTTCTGGAACTTGGGAAGGTACTTCTCCTGAAGCTTGACCCGGTCCATCTGAATACTCAGCATCTCTTTGAGGAGCATGCCAGCAGTCTCGTCGGTCATGACGTTGATCGTCTTGCCGTAGTTCTCGACGAGCTTGACCATACGATCGCCGATAGCTTTTGTCTCGGCCTGGTATTCCCCGTAGACCGGCCAGAACGCGTCGGCTTCGGATTGCGTCAGCTGCATGTTTTCGGCCACGAGAACTTTTTTCTCGGCGCGGAGCGCTTCGCGGACGATTTCCATATTATCCGCCGGCTGTCCCTTGGCCGGGGGCGTCGCCTCTTGCGCGGCGAGCGGCAGCGCGAGGGACATGATCAAAAGAATAGCGAGTAGGGAAACGTATTTCATGCGTAGATCCTCCTCTTCGGGTAAAGGGTGGTGAATTCGTTCAGGAGTGTAATGATATTGGAAAAGACATGAGGCGCGCAACGGCAAATTGGCCGGGGCCGTTCGCCTGGGCGGCAGCGGCACGGACCGCCCGTGGACGTGAACGATCTCATGATTCCGGAAAGCCTAGGGCCGCGGCCACGCATTGCCCACCTGGAAATAAAACGCCCAATCGTCCGGACTGAAGGCGAAATCCACACCCGCGTGAATCCCGTACTCGCGCGCCAACTCGTAGCGGAACCCGGGGCCGCCGGTGACCACGGTCTGCGTGTTCTCGAGGCGTTCGAAATCGTTCCACGCCGCGCCGTATCCCGCGAAGCCGAGCAGGCTGAAACGCTTCCAGCATTGCCACCGAAGTTCCGTCTCGACTTGCGCCACTTGCTCGCCCTGATAACGCATGGCCGCCGCTCCTCGCAGGCTGACGTACGGCAGCATGTAGAAGGGGGAGTTGCCGAAGCTCGCGGTGCCGTCGGCGCGCAGTCCGAGGTACCACTTTGGGTGCAGGCGGATGAACTCCAGCGCGACGAGCTGCACGCTCTGAAAGTCATCATCTCCGCCGAGGATTGGGCTGTAGAGTCCCACCGTGACCTCGGCGTACGTGCCCCGGGTCGGCGTGAACATATTGTCCCTGGAGTCGAACACCAGTGTCGGCATGATACCGCCCACGTCCGAGTCGCGCTCGTAATCCGGGATCCTCGGCGTCTCCGCTGGAGCGTCGAAAGAGACTCGAGTCCTCCAGAAGGCGTAGCCGAGACCCGCCCACACTCGCGTCTCGCCGAGCCGGAATTTTCCGCGGATCAATCCGCCCTTGGGTTCGATGTTGTACCGCAGCGGGTGGTCGTGCAACACCGCGTCATCGCCAATCCCGTAGAAGTCGAGATTCACAGAGCAGTAAACGATGCCTGCTGTCGACTGCAACCGGTCATCGAGCCAGTATCGTTGATCGCCCGCTGCCGCACCCCACGTCTCGTTCTCTGTCCAGAGTCCGCCCACAAACGTTATGTTCGGCCGGTCATATCCTGCATCGCCTCCTCTTAACGCCTTGTCGACGAATGCCAGCCCCAGACCGGCCCCGTATCCGGTCGCCGGCTCCGTGATCGGAATGAGCACAGGGAGAAATCCATATCGTTCATTCAAAAAGCCGCTCGCATCGAACCACCCGTCCTCCGCCGAAAAAAACTTCGACTTCGCGTGACTTCCGTCGGGCGTCTTCATCTCGGTTCCGCGCGTGGAGTCCGCGGGCGTTGCACCGAGAGTGTCCCCAGGGGCCGCCTGCACCCAGACGGACGACCCGCAGAAGAAGAAAAGGAGAGCGGCGAGGATTCCAATTGCGTAGAGATAGCGCATCATTTCACACTCCGAGTGTCCAACCACTCCGTGCCGACGGCTGACCATCGCCTAGGCGAGTTTTGATGGGGATTCTTTTCCCGCGCTTGACAACTCGCTTTTGGCTCGCTTACTATTCTCTATCATACTACACTACAACGAAAAGGGGTTTATCATGGCCAACGAAAAAATCCTCATCATCGACGACGATGACGATCTCGTTCACACGTTGCGTTTGCCGCTCGAAGCAGCCGGGTATAACGTCACGCGCGCGGCCAGTGGAGCCGAGGGTCTCAAGAAGGTCAAGGAGGTCAACCCCGACCTCATCATCCTGGACGTGATGATGGACTCGGCTACCGAGGGGTTTCATGTCAGTTTGACGCTGCGCAGCCCCGACCCGGGCTCAGAGTACAAAGCCTACAGTCAGATCCCCATTCTCATGCTCACGTCTATTCATTCGACGACCTCGTTACGGTTCGGCCCGGACCAGACGTATCTGCCGGTCGATGCTTTCATCGAGAAGCCGATCGAACCCGCCGAACTGCTGAAAAAAGTGCGCGAATACGTGAACAAGAAACCGGCGTGATGGACTTTCTCCCACGGTAAGAGTCGATATCGGGCCGGGTCCTCACCCGGCCCGCGGAACGGTCATGAACCATCTTCACCGCGTCCGCGCTGATTTCGCCGAACAGGAGTTCGTGTCGAGCGTGGCCGGGTTCATCACGATCCGCTGGCTGGCGGGTTTGGGGGTCCTGGCGGCGACATGGTTCGTGGACGCGGCCCTCCACGTGCAGGTGCCGGCAGCGCCTCTGTACGTGATCGGCATTGTCATTCTGGCGTACAACGCCGTTTTCCATTTTGTGCTGCGTCGGCTCCTGCGGGCGAATCCGCGCGACATCTCTGCATTCCATCGCCTCACCAAGCTCCAGATCGGACTCGACTGGGTGGCGATGACCGCCCTGGTCCACTTTTCCGGAGGGGCGGAGAGCCCCGCGCTCTTCTACTTTTTCTTCCACATCATCATCTCGGCGATGTTGCTTTCGCCGGCGGACACATTTACCTCCGCCGCCACGGCGACGCTCCTGGTCGGGGCGACCGTCTGCCTGGAATACGCGGGCTGGGTGCCGCACGTCTCGGTGATCCCGGGCGTGTCCCTCTACGATCGCCCCGTGTTCGTGGCGGGGGTGATGTTCTTCTTCGTGAGCGCCATGTTCGTTTCCACGTATCTTGCCTCGACGATCAACAACCGCCTACGGAAGCGCGAATGCGAGGTCCTCGAGCTGAGCGAGAACCTCCAGCGCGCGTATGACCGCCTCCAGACGCTCTATGACAGCGCCCAGGCGATCAACTCGACCCTCGAGCTCCAGCAGGTCCTGGACCGCATAACCCAGCGCACGGCCGATGCCATGAACGTGCGTGCCTGCTCGATCCGGTTGCTCGACGAAACCGGGACGAAGTTGGTGGAGGCGGCGGTTTACGGGCTGAGCGATGCGTACGTCAAGAAAGGGGATCTGGTGCTGGCCCGGAATCCGCTGGCTCGCCAGGTCATGGCGGGAAACGTCATCACCACGATCGACGTCCGCACCGATGCGCGGTTGCAGTACCCTTCCCACGCGCTGGAGGAAGGGATCTTCTCGATGCTTTCCGCGCCCCTCATCGGCAAGAGAGGTCCCCTGGGGCTCATCCGCGCCTTCAGCACCGAGGTGAATCATTTCTCCGAAGCCGACGCGTTGTTCTTGACCGCTATGGCGAGCGAGGGAAGCATCGCCATCGAGAATGCCATGGCCTACCGGGCTCTCGGCCAGCTCGATGAGATGAAATCGAAATTCGTCCTCACCGTGACTCACGAGCTGCGCTCACCGGTCGGCGTCGTCCGCAGCCTGCTTAGAACGTTGCTGGCTGGATACACGGGAGCTCTTTCGGACGGCCAGAGAGATATCGTCAACCGCGCCCTCCACAGGGCGGATTTCCTGCAGACGTTGATCGATGACCTGCTCGACCTCGCAGCCGGCAAGAACGATTTGAGATTCTGGGAAGAACACGGAGCCGTTTGCCTGGACGAGATCATCGGGCGGGTGGTCGAACGGTATGAAACTGAAGCCCGCGAAAAGCAGCTCGTACTCGAGTATCGCTCCCAGACAACGGAACCCGTCACGGTGGTCGCGACCGCAGACGGTGTGGACCGGATCTTCAACAATCTCGTTTCCAACGCCGTCAAGTACACGCCTCGAGGCGGTTCGGTCAACGTGGTGCTCGGCACCGAGAACGGCGTGGCCCGCGTCGAGGTGGCCGATACAGGTATCGGCATCCCCGAGGAATCGCTCAATCATCTGTACGAGGAGTTCTACCGGGCGCCGAACGCGAAGGCCCAGGTGAAGGAAGGGACGGGTTTGGGTTTGGCGATCACCAAGGAGCTGGTGACGCGCTACGGCGGCAACATCGTGGTCCAAAGCACGGTGGGGCAGGGGACGAGTTTTGTGGTGACCCTTCCGCGGGCCGATGAACGCGCTTCCTGACCGGCGGCGCCGGCCGGCTATCGATCTTTCCCAATCTCCTCCAGCGCGATCTTGAGATACTCGTCAAACCGATCCTGGAGCGCGGGCGACAGGTCCGTCCCGGGTTCGAGGTTTCCTGGCTGGATGCCCAGAATGGCGAGCGGCGGAATGGGATAGCCCAAGTTCTCGGCGAACTCGAGGACCTTGAGAGCGTCCCCCTCGTGTGTCGTGAGCCCCCCTGTCTCCTTCGTCGTCTCCACGTCTTTCGGTTCGAAGAGGCGGTGTTCTCCGGGGGCGAGCCCAAGATCCACTGCATCGACGAGGACAATCTTTTCCGTCTCTGCGTTGAGATAGAAGAGAAGCCGGGTTCCTTCATCCGCGATATCGACGGCCTCGAAACCTCTGTCCAATCCGTTCTGGACGATATGCTCGACGAGCCGGAGCCCGATGCTGTCATCGGACCCGTGATAGCTGCCGATGCCGATAATGTACCGCAAGGAACTTCCCTTGGCAGGAGAGTCGAGAGAGAGGATTTCTCCTCTCTCTCGGATTTCTCTTGTCGGCCACCGCTCCCGGATTGTCAGCCGGAAAGGCAGCCGGAAACGGCCGGAAAGATCAGCGTTTGAAGTCGACTTTCAAGTAGTGCGTCGAACAGGAAATGCACGGGTCGTATGCCCGAACCAGCATCTCCAACCCGAGCTCGATCGCCTTTTCGTCCGTCTTTGCCGCCAGGAGCTTGGGCACGAGGGCTTCCAGGTCGAGCTGGATGTTGCCGTGATTCTGGTTCGTCGGGATGATGCAGTTCCCGCCTGTGCACATTCCGTTGCCGTCATACTCGTACTCGTGGAAAAGAATGCCTCGGGGGACTTCCACCGCGCCCTGGCCCCGGCCGAACTTCTTCGGTTCGACCAGCTCCTCGGGCTTGTAGCCGGCGCCGAGAACCTCGTCCAGAAGGCGGATCGAGTCCTTGACGCTGTGGACCACTTCGACCAGCTGGGCCACGCTGTTCATGTACGGATTGAAGCACAGGGGCTTGAACTTCAACGCTTCGGCAAGCTTCTTCGCCTCCGGGTGGAGCTGATCGTAATTGTTGTTGAACCGCGCCAGAGCGCCCGCCATGTAAGAGGCCATCTTGTTTTTCGTGTACTTGGCCGTCGACTGCGGCACCACGTACTCGTTCGTCACGGCCTTGTATTCCGCCACCGGCCAGCGCTGCTTCTTCCCGTCGGGCATCACCGTCTGGATAACCCCGTCGTACAGCCCGTACTCCTTGTCGCTCGAAAGCGCCATGTACTCGGTCTTTCGCTCGAACGACGGGACCTTATCCGCGACCGAAAGGACGGTCTGCACGGTGGCGTCGAGATCGGGCTGCGCATCGATGAGCCGCTGCTTCAAGCTCTTGAGCTCCGCTTCGGTCGGATACTCGGAGAAGCCGCCCGGGATCACGCGGTTGGGGTGCGTCGTCCGGCCGGCAGAGGAGCGTGCGGCAGTCAGGCAGGATGATGGAAGTTGGAAATTCCATTGGCAACAACTGACCAGCTACGACGACGATTCCGCTTTTGCACTTGCCATCCGCCTGCCGCTGAACGCCGAACTGCAATCAGCAGAGCCGCAGGCCGATGACATCAGGAAAAACCCCC
>CAZYCB010000002.1:0-2995 GCA_964645735.1 uncultured bacterium
GGCATCGATGCTCACCGCGGTCGAGAGCGTCACGAGGGCTGCTCCGCGGCTGGGGTCGCCGCCGCGCTTCTCCCCCGCCGGGATTCGCGCCGCGTGGAGCATGCGCAGTCCCACCGCGACGAGGAGAGCGAACGCAACCCAGTGATCGAAGGCCTCGATCAGGGGTGCCAGCGTCGCTCCCGCCGCCCACCCGACAACGGGCATGAGGAATTGGAAGAGTCCGAAGTGGAAGGAAACCCGGAAGGTGGACCTTGGGCCGTTCATCCGGCCGCTCGCCGCGGCCGCCAACGAAACGGCGAAGGCATCGACGGACAGAGCGAAGGCAACAAGGATGATCTCGACAGCCTGCATCGCGCTTCATCGGGCACACCGGCGCGGCCGCGATCTCAACCCTTCTTCTGCACGAGATCTCTCTTGGCAGGTCTGAGCTTCTCGAAATTCGCCCCCGAGACCACGTAGTACCACCCGGCGAAACGCGTGTTGAGCTTTTCCACGCGTGACTTCGCGTTCTTCACACCCATCACCCACCTCTCATGCGCATCGTAGATCTCCTTGTTGGCCCAGTCTTCCTCCGACCATGTGCTGTCGGGTCTGCTGAGGAAATCCGTCTTCGGCGGCCGGGGAGGTTCCCTGAGCGCCGATGGATCGAACGTGACCGTCAGGAAAAGATAGCGGTTCTCCCCGGATCCCGGCGCCCCCTGCGCACCCGCCGGGCCGCCCGGACTCGCGGCTGAAGGCGCCCCGTACACAACTTCGCCGAAACGAAGCGCGTAGACGCGGCCGTCGTTCGTCCGCACCTGGGCTTCTCCTTCGTTGGAGAGGAGTCTTCCGTCCCTCGTGAAGAAATAGCCCTTGTTCTGGAGCGACATGACATCCTCGGAGTCGATCGTCATTTTCTCGGCCGAGCGCGTGAGAGACGCGGTGAGTCCCTCCGGCTTGGGCCGCACTTCCTCTATCTTGAGATCGTCGAGCGCGCCGAGCAGATCGTCCAGCTTCGACTTCACGATCTCCTCGTCCGCGCGAAGGTTGGGCATCGTCCAGTCGTCGTTCTTCTCCAGAACGACGACGTCCCTTTCGTCGACTTTCCCCGTGCGCTCGTTGATCGAGTAATCCCTGAGGATGATGTTGTCGATGGCCTCCTTGTCCGCCTCGAGAAGATCCCGTTCGATCCAGTCGTTGAACTTCGTCGAGATGTCGAGCTTCACGCGTGACGCGTAGACGCGCTTCTGCCCGGCGACACGGACGAACCGCGTTCCCTCCCGGCCCTCGACGGGTTTGCCGATGATGAGATCGGCGAGAACGACGTCGTTGTCTCCCTTGATCGTCACCCTCTGCCCGCGGCCGACGGGACCCGCCGAACCTTCGCCGAGCGGATCCACGACACCGCACACCTCGTGATCGGATACGTTGTCCGTCCGGAAATCGTCCTTCTTGATTTCGATGACCCCTGCGGCCGTTTGCGCCAAACGGTCCTTGGCGTCCGCCGGGTAGTTGTACTGCGAGGGAATCGTCCAGATACCGCCCGAGTACGTCACCTTGAACGGGACGGCCTGGCTGGTTTGCGCGTCCCAATCGATGACCTCGAGAGTTCTCGCGACGTTGGGATCGGTGAACTCGGGGAAGAACGGCTTCCCCTGGTCGACGAACGCGCCCGGCGTCACCTTTCTCGGAGCGGTGAGCATGGCGAGAGCTGCTAGGACGATCGCCACCCCGCAAAAAACGAGCGTCTTTCTCATCTCACTCATGTTCTATCCCCTCAACCTTCTGGCGGCGGCCGCGCCTTCTTTCTCACGTTTTCTGCGCCGGACGAAAACGACGATGCCGACGATCAGTATCGGGATCGGCGGGACGAGCCCGGCGAGCAGCTTGATGCCGCCCTGGATGGAGCGGATCTGCGCCTCCACGGTCTCTTTGCTCCGCTGGATCTTGGCGTCCCTCTCTCCGTCGATGGTCGCCTTCAACGCTTCGAGCCGGCGCGTCTCGACTTCCTGGAGGTTCCGCGCCATGATCTCCTTGGTCTGTTCATCGAGATCCGTCCGCATTTTTACTTGGCGCACCTTCTCGTCGAGATTCTCCTGAGCCGCCATGAGCGCGCTTTGCGCCTCCATACCCGCCCGCTTCTCCTCCTCCGCGCGGCGCTCGACGTACTCCCGTGTTTTCGCCTCGACGGTCTGGAGAGTCCGGTGCTTGACCCGCCGGTTTCTCAGCGCGATGAACGAGTCGTCTCCCGCGAGCATGTCGATGCAGTTCATGAAAAACGTCACGTTGTCGAAATCGAGACCCTGGATTCCCCGTTTGCGGATCTCGAAGAACTGGTTCGATATGAAATCGAGGTCGGCGATCATGATGACTTTCAGACCCTTCGGCACCTCACCCGCGGAGCCCCCGTGCACGTAGGCGGCGATGGGGTAGTTGCCGACCGTCGGATTCCGCGTGATCTTCGGACTGACGATTTGAGGCCCGAAGAACGACCTCTGAACGAGCTGGTTGTAGTGAAGGGCACCGGAGAGCGTTCCGCTCCTCACCAAAGCCTCGAACGTGAATCCGGATCCCGCCGCCAGATCGACCGCCCCCGGAAACATGAACACGAGTTCCTCGAGCCCCGCGGTGGCGGGGTAGCGCGCGTCGAACGACTCGGGGTTCCGGTTGCCCCTGCCGACGAAGACGATCTCCGGCGGGAGATTCGCGAGGTCGGGGTGCGGGTTGTACGCGTCCCAGATCACTTGCGGGGGCAGCCAGCGAATTCCGATC
This sequence comes from uncultured bacterium, assembly GCA_964645735.1. Lineage (GTDB taxonomy): Bacteria > Krumholzibacteriota > Krumholzibacteriia > WVZY01 > WVZY01 > CAZYCB01. Next base: position 2,752 of record CAZYCB010000002.1, read on the forward strand.
TCCCGCATGAACGCCTGGACATCGCCCTTGGGCTTCGGCTCCGGTCCCTGGTTTCTCACGAAAGGATTGACGTCCGCACCGGCCTCTTCCGACGGCGACAGGCCGACGTCGACGATGGGAAGCGGGTCGTCGAGGATGAGCGTGGGGTTACCCGCTTTGATGTAGGCGAGCAGATGATTCATCTCTTCCTGGGAGAGCGACGAGGGCAGCGCGACGACCAATCCGTCGAGCTTGTCGGTGATCG
>CAZYCB010000003.1:0-7040 GCA_964645735.1 uncultured bacterium
CACCGGTGTGAACGAGGTCCGTGACCTGCAGGAGAGCATCGGGTACGTCCCCAGCCAGTTCAAGAACAAGATCTACATCATCGACGAAGTCCACATGCTCTCGACGCACGCGTTCAACGCGCTCTTGAAGACTCTCGAAGAACCCCCGGCGCGCGTCTACTTCATCTTCGCCACGACGGCGCCGCATAAGATCCCCGATACGATCAAGTCGCGGTGCCAAAGACACCAGTTCAGACGCATAGAGGTACGCGACATTGCGTCTCACCTCGAGAAGATCTGCATCGAGGAAAAGGTGAAGTACGAGAAGGATGCGCTCAGGCTTCTCGCGCGAAAGGCCGAGGGGAGCATGCGCGACGGTCAGAGCCTCCTCGACCAATGCATCACGGCGGCCTCCGGCGACGTGAAGACGCAGGCGGTGCGGGACATCCTCGGGCTCCTCGATCAGGAGATGATCCAGAGGATGGTCGGAACGATCGCCGGCGGCCGCCCCGACGACGTGTTGAAGGAACTCGATTCGGCGGTCCGCGACGGCGTCGACATCGAGGAACTGCTCAACGCTCTCATCGAAGGGTTCCGCGATCTGATGCTTCTCGCGGTGCCGGGCGACCTCAGTGAACTCATCTTCCGGTCGGCGGACGAAATCGCGTCGATGCGCGAAATGCAGAGCGGTCTCGAAGTGGGCGATCTGGTGACGATCGTCGAGCGGCTACGCAGCTTGAGCCCGCGGCTCAAGATGGCGAGCGATCCGAGGATTCTTCTCGAGAGCGTCCTTGTGGATCTCGCTCTCCTCGACCGGCAAGTCGGCATACGCGAGGTCATTCGCAGGCTCGAGGGATCGGGATCCGGCGGCAAGCAGGCTACCCCCTCGGGAAGCCCTCCGGCAGGGCCCCGGTCGACGGAGCCGCGTTCGCCAACCCGGTCCGGAGGCGCGGACGATCGTTCCTCGAGGACGCTTCCCGGAGCGGGGGGCGCTGCCGGTGCGCCGCTCCGGAGCGACGCCTCAGCAAGCAGCGGCGAGCCGATGGCCGAGGGTGGTGCGAACGCGAACGAATCCGCAACGGTGGAGCCTTTTCCGGCCGTGGGAGAGCAGGCGATCGAGCATCCGGCTGCAGGGCCGCAATTCGAGCCCGCGCCCACGACGAGTGTGTCCGGCGGCGAGGACGGGAGCACGCACGGAGTCGATCTCGCTTCCGTGGATGCGGCGGTCCAACGCCGGCTGTGGGATGGTTTCGTGACGTACGTCCGTCAGAAGAAAGTGACTCTCGGCGTGTGCCTCATCTCGGGCACGTTCGAAGCGATCGAAGGAGACCTCGTCAGACTTCGCTTCGCGAAGGGATGCACCTTTCAGAGGGAACAGGTGGACGAAGCGTCGAACAAGAAGTTCCTCAGAGGTATGGCCAAGAAATACTTCGGGCGGGATCTCGACGTCGTGTGCGTGAGCGCCGACGAGGAACGCGGGCCGCGGAGAAAACCGAAAAGCCCGACGGCCGGCGAGGCGCCGAAACCGGAAGGCGGCGTCGACGACAGTCCGCTTTTCAAAAAGATCATCGATGATTTCGACGGTGAGGTCATACGGTATCATCCGAAATGAAGGAGAGACGGACCCATGACGAACCTCGGCAAGTTGATGAAGCAAGCGCAGGAGATGCAGCAAAAAATGGCCAAGCTCCAGGAGGAGCTGGCGTCCAAAGAAGTCGAGGGAACGAGCGGTGGGGGGATGGTCCGCGTGAAGATGAACGGGCAGCAGGAAATCCTCGGCGTGCAGATCGACCCGCAGGTGTTCAGCGACGGGGACAAGGAGATGCTCGAAGACCTCATGACGGCCGCTTTCAACGAGGCGCGCCGGCTGGCTCTCGATCTCGCCAAGAGCGAGATGTCGAAACTGACCGGGGGCCTGCCCATACCCGGGATGTTCTGATGCCGCATGTCCGGATCGATTTCCGCCCTCGGCCCCCCCGCGTCAACGCGTTGTAAGGCAAGCTTCTTGCTTATTCATTGAAAGGAGTGCTGGATGGACTACGGCTCCGAGACCCTGGCGAACCTCGTCAGACAGTTCGCGAAACTCCCGGGAATCGGGCTCAAGACGGCAGGGCGTCTCGCGCTTCACCTGCTCCGGTCGAGCGACGAGGACGTGGAGAAGCTGGGGTCGCTCATCATCGAGCTCAAGAGCAAGGTCGGATTCTGCCGCCAGTGCGGAGGGATCACGGAAAGCGAGACGTGTGCAATTTGCACGGATCCGGCCCGCAATCGGGAGATCATCTGTGTCGTCGAACAGCCCCAGGACGTGCTCGTGCTCGAAAAAACGGGGCGGTTCAGGGGACTTTACCACGTGCTACACGGGGTTCTTTCCCCGATCGACGGCATCGGCCCCGAGGACATCAATATCGCGCGGATCGAGGAAAGGGTAAAGAATCAAGGGGTAAAGGAAATCATCATCGCGACCAACCCCTCGGTCGAGGGAGACACGACGGCTCTCTACATCGCCAAAGCGGTGGAATCGACCGGCTGCGCTGTCACGAGACTTGCAAGGGGGCTCCCCGTCGGGGGGTCCCTCGAGTTCGCGGATGACCTCACGCTCGCTCGAGCGATCGAGCGGAGAGAGAAGATGTAGGCGCGTGGTCGCTCACAAGGCGGACTGACGTATGGTAAAAGCCGATTGGACGATCTACGAGGAGGACTACTGGGCCATCACCAGTGTTCTGAAGGAACTCCTGAAGAACTCGAACTCGCAGAGCGTGCTCCTGATCGACAAGACGGGTCAGATGATCGCCAGCGTGGGGCTCGAACCCGATTTCGACTTGATGAGCTTCGCGTCGCTGTGCGCCGCCGATTTCGAAGCGAACAGCCAGCTGGCGAGACTCATCGGCGAGACGGATTTTTCGACGTTGTACCACCAGGGAGCGGACGAGAGCATGTATCTCTCCCGCATCGCATCGAACATCATCCTCGTCGTGCTCTTCAACAAGCGGACGACGCTGGGGCTCGTCCGTTTGCGCGTGAAAAAAGCGGTCGAAGGGCTCGATACGATTCTCAAGAGGCTTTTCGAAAAACTCGAATACGAGAACGAAGATCTCAAGGAGTTCGACGAGGAGTTCACCCAGGAGCTGACGAAAGAAATCGACGCCCTTTTCTCCGACTAAATCAGGTACAGGGATATGTCGCTCATCAACTACTCTTCTCGGGAAATCAACTGCAAGATCGTCTACTACGGCCCGGGGCTTTGCGGGAAGACAACGAACATACAGTACGTGTTCAACAAGGTCGCTCCCGAGACGAAAGGCAAGCTCATCACCCTGGCCACCGAGATGGATCGCACCCTCTTCTTCGATTTTCTCCCCCTCGAGCTGGGAACGGTGAAGGGGTTCAAGACCCGCTTCCACCTGTACACGGTGCCCGGCCAGGTTTACTACGACGCGAGCCGCAAGCTCATTCTCCGCGGGGTCGACGGAATCGTCTTCGTCGCGGATTCGCAGAGCTCCAGATTCGACGCCAACATCGAGAGCCTGTACAATCTCCACGAGAACCTCGAGGACTACAAGCTCAGCGTCGACGATCTGCCGTTCGTGATCCAGTACAACAAGCGCGACATGCCGGACGTGATCAGTGTCGAGGATCTCGAGCAGGAGCTCAACCCCGAGGGATATTCGAACATAGAGGCCGTGGCGACGAAGGGTGTGGGGGTCTTCGACACGCTGAAGATCGTCGCCAAAGGCATTCTCCAGAGACTCTCCAAGAACTGACCTCTCTCGATTTCGCTCCGTCGTGCGCTGCACGGTGGTTACGGGCCCTGCGCCCCGCTTGATGTGACGCCGCGGGTCCGCGTGAGCTGCAGGGTCGTCTCAAGCCCTGAGCTCCGCTTCCCACGGCGTCCCGCCTGGGGGCGGGCGATCCTCGGTCGCTCCCGCTAAGGGCTCGCGACGACCCTGCAGCGCACGCGACCGTCCGGCGAAGGGTTCTCAACGTCCCTGCAGCTCACATGCACCGAAGCCGTGGGCGGATGGCCGAACAGGACCCGCGGAGGTGCATCGGCACAGCTCAGGGCCCGTCACGACCCTGCAGCGCACCAACAACCATAATGAGAATACGAGGCAGATAATCGTTGCCGCTCCCGGGGGCCCCGTGTAACATTCCTCCGGTTTTTGATCGTTTCTCGCCAACAGCGGAGGTTCGGTCTCTGTGCTGAATCGCCTTTCGAAGATCGTCGGGACCTTTTTCTACACGGGGTTTTTCCCCGTGGCGCCGGCGACTTTCGCGACCCTCGTGTTTCTGCTCGCCTATGCGTGGATTCCAGGTGGGGAGGTCCTTGCGCATCCCATCGTTCTGGTCGCGACGCTGCTCGTATCGATTCCAGTGGCCACGCAGGTGGAGAAGCAGTACGGAACGGATGCGGGGTGCATCGTCATCGACGAGGTCGTCGGCACGCAAATCGCCCTCGCGCTCGCGCAGCCTACGGCGCTCGGTCTCGTAGCAGCGTTTCTGCTCTTCCGTTTTTTCGACATCGTCAAGCCGTTTCCCGCGGGACGCTCACAGCGTCTTCCGCGCGGGTATGGGGTGGTGGCGGATGACGTCATCGCCGGCGTCTACACAAGGGTGACTCTCATCGTTCTCTCGCTCGTCGTACCCGCCATCGGGCGTATGGTCTGATCGCGCCGGGCGCGAGGCATCGACAAAGCCGCAGGGAGAAAATGCACGACGTTGAACTGCTCATGGTGGGTTATGAACTCCTCCGCGGGGACCGGAGGGATCTGCATCTCGAGTATCTCGGACGCCGTCTCCTCGACGTGGGCGTGCGGATCGATCGCGTCCATGTCGTGGGCGACGACCGCGATGAAATCGCCGGCGTCGTTCGAGAGAGGCTGCCCCTGACGCGCGTGCTCGTCGTCACGGGCGGGCTCGGCCCCACTCACGACGATGTCACGCGTGAGGGCGTGGCGGATGGTCTCGACCTGCCCCTCGATTTCGACGATGACCAGTGGGCGAAGATCCAGGCCTACTTCGAGGAGCACGGCCGGCGGACGGCCGAGAGCAACCGCCGGCAGGCGATGTTCCCGCGCGGGGCGACGCCGGTCGCGAACACCAGGGGCACTGCTCCCGGGTTCACCGTCGAGGCCGCCGGGTGCCTAGTCGCCGTGCTGCCGGGTCCGCCGGCGGAATTCCGAACCATGGCAGAGGCGGCCTTGGTGCCCGCCGCGGCGGCGATCTTCGACAGGCCTCCCGCGCTCGTGCGGACGTTTCGCACGATGGGAATCGGCGAATCGGCGATGGCGGCGCTTTTCGATTCTCTGAGGAACGAGTACACCGAGTTCACGCTCGCGTCGCTCCCGCACGTGGCCGGCGTGGACATCATTCTGCGCGCGAACCCCGACGCGGGGCTCCCCGCGAGTCTCGCGGCCAGAGCGGGGGCTTTCGAAGCGGACCTGCGCCGCGAGCTGGGCGGCAAGGTCTACGCGACGGGCGAGTTGAGCCTCGAAGAAGTCGTCGGCTTGAGCCTCGTCGGACGCGGGAGCACGGTCGCCGTGGCCGAATCGCTCACCGGCGGCCTCCTCGGCAAGCGCCTCACGGACGTTCCGGGGAGCAGCCGGTACATGCTCGAGGACATCGTCGCGTACAGCAACGAGGCCAAGGTGGATCTCCTCGGCGTCAGCGAGGGATCGCTCGCCGCATTCGGGGCAGTGAGCGAAGCCGTGTGCCGCGAAATGGCCGAGGGAATCCGGAGAAAAACAGGCGCGACGTACGGCGTGGCGACGACGGGGATTGCGGGTCCGACCGGAGGGAGCCGGGAAAAACCGGTGGGGCTCGCGTACTACGGCGTGAGTTGGGAGGGCGGGTCCGACATCCGCCACCGCGTGTTTCCAGGAACGCGCTCGGACATACGGGAACGGGTTGCGTGGACGACGCTCTTCCTTCTCTACGAGAGATTGTCATGAGGCTTTTCTTCGCCGTCGAATTCGACGACGCCCTCAAAGACGCGGTCTCGAAAGCCATCGGAGGTATTCGTATAGCAAATCCGCCGTGGCGGTGGGTCGCGCGACCGAACATTCACATCACGCTGAAGTTCCTCGGGGACATGGATGACGAATTCGTTCCTCTGCTCGCCGACGCCGTCTCCGCCTTGTGCCGGGAGACCCGGCCTTTCGAGCTCGTTCTCGGCGGGCTGGGGGGATTCCCGAATCTCAAGAAGCCGCGCGTCTTGTTCTACGAGGCGACGAGGGGTGCCCCGGAACTCACCTCGCTCGCCCGGCGAATCGACGCGACGCTCCACAGCGAGCTGGCCATTGCGAAGGAGGATCGTCCCTTCCGAGCGCACGCGACGGTGGCCCGCATCAAGACCCCCATACCCGCGGATCTCGCCGCGCGCCTCGAGAGAGCTCCCGGCGTCGAGAGCTACACGCAGAGGGTGGAGAAGGTCTCTCTCATGCAGAGCGAACTCCACCGCGACGGCGCGATCTACAGCCTCGTCAAAGGCATTGCGCTCGTTTCGGCGGGGTGATAGTATTCCGTCGAACTCCAACGTTCCGATACCTTCCCTCGAATCTCTCCGTCGGGGATGCGATCGGTGTTGGGGAGGGGTTCTGATGGGACCGGGGTGAGTGCACCGGTTGCGGATGGGATGTGCGGGTTGTCAAACGAAAGGGGAGAGCGATGAAAATGGAAGTGCGTAGCCATACCGAAAAAGCGAAGGCGCTGGAGCTGGCCGTTGCGCAGATCGAGAAGCAATTCGGACAGGGCTCAATCATGAGGCTGGGCGACGAAGGGGCGATCGTTCCCGTGGAGACGATTCCTACGGGGAGTTTGAGCCTCGACGTCGCGCTCGGCGTGGGCGGGGTGCCTCGCGGGAGGATCATAGAGATTTACGGGCCCGAGGGGTCGGGGAAGACGACGCTGACGTGCTCGATCATCGCGCAGGCGCAGAAAAAGGGAGGGATGGCGGCGTTCGTCGACGCGGAGCACGCGTTCGACGTGACGTACGCGAAGAAGATCGGCGTGGATGTGGATAACATTCTCGTATCCCAGCCGGATACGGGCGAGCAGGCGCTGGA
>CAZYCB010000004.1:0-12321 GCA_964645735.1 uncultured bacterium
ACGAACTTCGCCAACCCAAGGCTCTCCGCAACCTTCGTGATCGCCGCCGTAAGAGTCGTCTTCCCATGGTCCACGTGCCCGATCGTCCCAACGTTCACGTGCGGCTTCGTCCTCTCAAACTTCTTTCGAGCCATCTCCTCCTCCTTAGCTATTCGCGGCTTTGCCGTGGAAATTACTTGTCAGCTCGTCGGAAACGTTCTTGGGTAGCTTCTCGTATCGTGAAAATTGCATCGTGTACACGGCCCGTCCCTGCGTGAGCGAGCGCAGCGCCGTCGCGTAACCGAACATCTCGGAAAGCGGGACGCGCGCCGCGATGACCTGCGCATCGGACCGTCTGAACATACCGCCTATTTTTCCTCGTCTCGACGTCACGTCCGCCATGACGTCCCCCATGTATTCTTCCGGCACGACGATCTCGATATCCATGATCGGCTCGAGGATGACCGGTTCGGCGTTAATCATCGCCTCCCGTGTCGCCATCGAGGCGGCCATACGAAAAGCCAGATCGCTGGAATCCACGTCGTGGTACGAACCGTCCACGACCCTCGCCTTGACGCCGATGACCGGGTAGCCGGCGATAACACCCGACGTCAGCGCGTCCTTCACGCCCGCCTCCACGCCGCGGATGTACTCCTTGGGGATCGTTCCGCCGACTGTCTTGTTCTCGAACACGAAGTCATCGCTCCCCGGGTTTCTCTCGATCTCGATCACCACATGACCGTACTGCCCGTGGCCGCCGGTCTGTTTGATGAACTTCCCTTCCGAGCGCGCCGGAACTTCGATCGATTCCTTGTACGCCACTTGGGGCCTGCCCACCGTCGCGCCGACCCTGAACTCGCGGAGCATCCGGTCGACGAGGATCTCGAGATGAAGCTCTCCCATCCCCGAGATGATCGTCTGATCCGTCTCCGGGTCGGTCTTCACGCGGAACGTGGGGTCTTCCTCGCTCAGCTTGTCGAGAGCCTCGGCGAGCTTGTCCTGGTCTGCCTTGGTCTTCGGCTCGATCGCCACCGCCATCACCGGCTCGGGGAAGTGCATCGTCTCCAGCATGATCGGATGCTTGATCTCGCATATCGTGTCGCCGGTTCTCGCCTTCCTCAACCCCACGACCGCGGCAATGTCTCCCGAATAGATCGCGTCCTGTTCCTCGCGTTTGTTCGCGTGCATCTGAACGAGCCGGCCGATGCGTTCCTTGTGACCCGTGGTAACGTTGACGATCGTGCCGCCCGTCTTTGCCACTCCGCTGTAAACGCGGATGTACGTGAGTTTTCCGATGTATGGGTCCGCCTGGATCTTGAAGACGAGCGCGGCGAACGGCTGATCGTCCCCGCATTTCCTCGTCTCCGGCTTTTTCTTGTACGGGTTCACGCCCGTCGCGGGAGCGATGTCCATCGGCGACGGGAGATACGCGAGCACGCCGTCGATGAGTTTCTGCACGCCCTTGTTCTTGAACGCCGCGCCGCAAAACACAGGAACGAGCTCGACCTTCAGAGTGCCCTTGCGGATCGCCCGCACGATCGATTCTTCGCTCGCATCTCCGTCGTGGACGAACCGGTGCATCAGATCGTCATCGAACTCCGCGAGGCTCTCGAGCATCTTTTCGCGATATTCCCCGGCGAGGTTCTGCAGATCGTGGGGGATCTCCTCTTCCGTGAAGGTCGCGCCCTTCGATTCCTCGTCGTAGAAGTACGCCTTCATCTTGACGAGATCGATGATCCCCGTGAAGAGTTCCCCGCTCCCCACGGGAAGCTGGATCGGAACGGCGTTCGCTCCGAGCCTGTCCCGGATCATGGAGACGACGTTGTAGAAATCGGACCCCATGCGGTCCATCTTGTTCACGAACGCGATCCGCGGCACGCGGTACTTGTCCGCCTGGCGCCACACCGTTTCCGACTGCGGCTCCACCCCACCCACCGAACAGAAAACCGCCACGGCTCCGTCGAGCACCCTCAGGCTTCGTTCGACCTCGACGGTGAAGTCCACGTGGCCGGGGGTGTCGATGATGTTGATCCGATTATCCTCCCAGAAGCACGTCGTGGCCGCCGAGGTGATCGTGATGCCCCGTTCCTTTTCCTGCTCCATCCAGTCCATCGTGGCCGCGCCGTCGTCCACCTCGCCGATGCGGTGCGTCTTACCGGTATAGAAAAGGATCCGCTCGGTAAGCGTAGTCTTACCCGCATCGATGTGGGCCATGATGCCGATGTTGCGGACTCGTTCTAAGGGCACTAATCGCGGCATTTCAAGTCCAACTGCCCGACCGGTCTCGCCGACCGATCGAGCAATCGGTGCTCGATGGGTCAGAGAGTGACCGCGGGGCTCCTGGGGGTTAGAAAGGTTCGGTGTTCAGCACACCAGATCACAAACACTACGGATGTCCTGCCTGCTTAACCTTAAGTCGCCGAAGAACCCTATGTTTGCGCTTCGCAAGCTTCGATCGAACAGCGGGTGCGGCGCGGCGAACTTCCGGCGGGGCTTGCTACCACCTGAAGTGGGCGAACGCCCTGTTCGCCTCGGCCATCTTGTGAGTGTCTTCCCGTTTCTTCACGCTCGAGCCCTCGTTGCGGGCGGCGGACATGAGCTCGTTGGCGAGCCTCTCCGCCATCGTTTTCTCCGAGCGGTTTCGCGCGTAACCGGTGATCCACCGCATCGCGAGCGCCATCCGCCGATCGGGGCGCACCTCGATGGGAATCTGATACGTCGCGCCTCCCACTCGCCGGGAGGCGACTTCGAGAACCGGTCTCACGTTGTCGATTGCCTTGTGGAAGACATCGAGTCCCTTCTGTCCGCTTTTCTTCTCTATCATATCGAACGAATCGTAGACGAGATTCTCCGCCACCGATTTCTTGCCCTTGCGCATCACGTAGTTGATGAACCTCGCCAGCGCGATGTCGTTGAACTTGGGGTCCGGCTCTATGTCTCGTCTCTTACTCGATTTTCTTCTCGACATGTCTTCTCTGCTCTTCGCGTTATGACTTTGGTTTCTTGGCCCCGTACTTCGAACGGCTGTTGTGCCTGCCCTCGACACCCGAGGAGTCCAGAACGCCGCGGATGATGTGATAGCGGACACCGGGCAGATCCTTCACACGGCCGCCCCTGATCAGCACGATCGAGTGCTCCTGGAGGTTGTGCCCTTCGCCCGGGATGTACGCCGTCACTTCGAAACTGTTCGTCAGCCGGACGCGGGCGACCTTGCGGAGCGCCGAGTTCGGTTTTTTGGGAGTCATCGTGTAGACTCGCGTACAAACGCCCCTCTTCTGCGGACACCCCGCCATGGCGGGGGTCTTCGTTTTGACCTTTTGCGGGCTCCGCCCGTAGCGAACTAGCTGGTTGACTGTCGGCACAGATTTCCTCTCGAACTTAGGTTATACGAACCCGTTGGATCTGCAGCCTGTGGAAAACTTCCGCAAGCGCAAATCTAACAACAAGTTAGCTCTATTTTCAGCGTAGTTTGGCCAGGATACTTCCAGGCAAGAAAGTAGAGCAAGCGAAGTCTCGAATCTATCTCTAAGTCCATAAGCTGTCAAGCGATTTCGCGCCCGGCCGCCGATATTTTTCCGCCGCTGCCGACCCTCGCCGAGCCTTTTTTTGGGGGGGCCGACGCAGATTTTTTCGTCCCGAGCGGAATTTTTTTCGGCGGCAAACTGCTTATTCTTCACCTGGCTCTTTCTGTATCGCCGAAAGTGGTTCCTGTTCTTCCTCCGGCGGCTCCGCTCCCTCGTCGAACGAGGAGAGGTCCATCGCTTCATCTTCTTCGACTTCGAGCTCGATACGGTCGTACGACTTCAAGCCCGTGCCCGCCGGGATGAGGTGACCCATGATCACGTTCTCTTTGAGTCCCCAGAGGTGATCGGTTTTGCCGCGTACCGCCGCGTCGGTAAGCACACGCGTCGTCTCCTGGAAGCTCGCCGCCGAGATGAAACTCTCGGTCGAGAGCGACGCTTTGGTGATCCCGAGAAGCATCGGCTTGAACGTCGCAGCGCGGCCGCCTCCGCCCAAGATCTTCTCGTTCTCTTCTTTGAAGGTCATCTTGTCCACCAGATCGCCTTCGAGGAACGACGTGTTCCCCGCATCCTCCACCTGGACCTTCTGCAGCATCTGCCTCACGATCGTCTCGATGTGCTTGTCGTTGATCTTCACGCCCTGGAGCCGGTAGACCTCCTGGATGCCGTTGACGAGATACTCCTGCGCGGCGTTCACTCCCTTGATATTGAGGATGTCGAACGGGTTGATCGGTCCTTCCGTGAGGTTGTCGCCCGCTTCGACGCGGTCTCCCTGGTAAACCCTGAGCTGCTTGCCCTGCGGCACCACGTAGCTCTTCTCCTCGCCGTTCTCGTTCTTGACGAGGATCTTGCGCATTCCTCTCGAGATCGGGCCGAACTCCACGACGCCGTCGATCTCCGAGATCATCGCCGATTCCTTCGGCTTGCGGACCTCGAAGAGCTCCGCCACGCGGGGCAACCCGCCGGTGATATCGCCCGTGCGGCTGATGTCCTTCGGGATCTTGCAGAGCTGGGCTCCCGCGTGGACTTCCTGGCCATCCTTGACGAGGAGGTAGGCTCCGGTCGGGACGATGAAGTTGCCGACCACCTTCCCCGCGCTGTCGACGATATGGAGCTGCGGATGGTGCTTCTTGTCGCGGTCGTCGATAATCACCATCTGCATCTTTCCCGTTTTCTCGTCGATCTTCTCCTTGACGGTCACGTCCTCGATCGTGTCCACGAACTGAACGGTGCCTTTCTTGTCGGAGAGAATGACATCCGAGTACGGATCCCACTCGTAGATCACTTCGCCCTTCTGGACGGTGTCTCCCTCTTTTTTCATGAGCTCCGCCCCGTAGGGAACGCCGAAACGCGAGCGCACGCGGTCGCCCTCGTCGAGGATCAAAACTTCGCTCTTGCGGCTGACGACGATCTCGCGGGGAGCGAGATCCGGACCGCTCTGGCTCTTGACGTACCGGAGATTTCTGAAGCTGATCCGGCCGGAGTGGTTCGAGAACTTCTGCGTTTGTTCGACGATTCTGCTCGCCGTACCGCCGATGTGGAACGTGCGGAGCGTGAGCTGCGTGCCCGGTTCCCCGATGCTCTGGGCGGCCACGACGCCAACCGCTTCTCCGATCTCCACCAGACGCCCGGTGGCGAGATTCGTCCCGTAGCAGAGACTGCACACGCCACGCTTGGATTCGCAGGTGAGCACGCTTCGAATCTTGATTTTGTCGACGCCGCGGTCTTCGATCTCGGTGGAGATTTCGTGGGTGAGCGTTGTGTTCGCTTCCACGACGGACTCGCCCGTCACGGGATCGAGGACGTCGTCGACGCACACGCGGCCGAGAATACGGTCGGAGAGGGCCTCGATGATTTCCTCGCCCTCCTTGAGGGCGCCTATGTCGATCCCCATGATCGTCCCGCAGTCGTACTCGGTGATGATCACGTCCTGCGCGACGTCGACGAGACGGCGCGTGAGATAGCCGGCGTCGGCGGTCTTCAGAGCGGTGTCCGCGAGACCCTTGCGCGCGCCGTGCGTCGAGATGAAGTACTGGAGCACCGAGAGACCCTCGAGGAAGCTCGCCACGATCGGCATCTCGATGATTTCGCCGATCGAGCCGGTGATCTTCTTCTGCGGTTTCGCCATGAGGCCGCGCATGCCGGCGAGCTGCCTCGCCTGTTCCTTGCTGCCTCGGGCCCCCGAGTCGGTCATCATGAAGATCGAGTTATAGCCGTCACGGTCCTTGCGGAGACCTTCGAACATCACCTCTCCGACTTTCGACGTCGTCTGCGTCCAGGTATCGATCACCCTGTTGTAACGCTCGCCGTCGGTGAGGAGGCCTTCCTCGTGCTGCCGGGTGATCTCCTCGACTTCCTTGGCCGCCTGGCTGACGAGGGCCTCCTTCTCGGCCGGGACGATGAGGTCGTCGACACCGATGGTGAGGCCGCTCTTCGTCGCGTACTGGAAGCCCAGGTTCTTGAGGCTGTCGAGGAACTCGATCGTGCGCTCGAGTCCGAGTATGTGGAAACACGTCGACACGAGGTCGGTCACCGACTTCTTGTCGAGAACCTCGTTGATGAATTCGAGCTCCACCGGAACGATCCGGTTGAAGATTACGCGGCCGGTGGTCGTTTTCACGATCTTGCCGTCGATGCGGACCCCGATCTTCGCGTGGAGAGCGAGCTTTCCCGACTCGTAGGCGAAGAGAACGTCGTCCGGCGAGTAGAAGTGCTTGCCCTCGCCTTTCGCCCCCACGTGGGCCATCGTGAGATAGTAGCAGCCGATCACCATGTCCTGCGACGGCGTGGCGAGCGGCTTCCCGTTCGCGGGCGACAGGATGTTGTGGGCGGAGAGCATCAGAGTCCTCGCCTCGAGCTGAGCCTCGTACGAGAGCGGGACGTGCACCGCCATCTGGTCTCCGTCGAAGTCCGCGTTGAACGCTGCGCACACCAGCGGGTGAATACGGATCGCCTTGCCCTCGACGAGCACCGGCTGGAACGCCTGGATCCCGAGACGGTGAAGGGTCGGGGCGCGGTTGAGGAGCACGGGATGCTCGGTGATGATCTCCTCGAGGATGTCCCACACCTCGGGACTCTCCTGCTCGACGAGCCTCTTCGCGCTCTTGACCGTTTGAACGTAGTTCTTCTCTTCGAGCTTTCGGATGATGAATGGCTTGAAAAGTTCCAGCGCCATGCTCTTCGGGAGCCCGCATTCGTGGATTCTGAGTTCCGGGCCGACGACGATCACGGAACGGCCCGAGTAGTCCACGCGCTTGCCGAGGAGGTTCTGGCGGAAACGGCCCTGTTTGCCCTTGAGCATGTCGCTCAAGCTCTTCAGCGGACGGTTGCCCTGTCCCCGCACCGCGCGGGAACGGCGGCCGTTGTCGAAGAGGGCGTCGACGGCTTCCTGGAGCATCCTCTTTTCGTTGCGGAGGATCACTTCCGGCGCCTTGATTTCGATGAGCTTCTTGAGCCGGTTGTTTCTGTTGATGACGCGGCGGTAGAGATCGTTCAAATCCGACGTGGCGAACCGGCCGCCCTCCAGAGGCACGAGGGGCCTCAACTCGGGCGGAAGCACCGGGATGACGTCCATGATCATCCACTCGGGTTTGTTCTTCGAATTGCGGAACGCTTCGACGACCTTGAGCCGCTTCAGCAGATCTTTTTTCCGCTGCACCGAGGACTCCAGCTGGATCTGACTCCGCAGGCTTTCGGAAAGGCTGTTGAGATTCACCGTCTTCAGGAGCTCGCGAATCGCCTCCGCCCCCATCATCGCCTTGAGCTTCTTGTCCTTCTCCCGAAGTTCGGCGTAGGCGTCCTCGGAGATGAGCTGCTTGACGCGATACGCGGAATCGCCCGACTCCACGACCACGTACGATTCGTAGTAGAGGATCCGTTCCAGGTCCCGGATCGTAATATCCAGAAGGTGGCCGATCCTGCTGGGAAGACCCTTGAAGAACCAGATGTGCGAGACGGGGACGGCGAGCTCGATGTGACCGAGCCGCTCGCGCCGAACGTTCGCGCGCGTGACTTCGACGCCGCAGCGGTCGCAGATCACGCCCTTGTACCGGATCCTCTTGTACTTGCCGCAGCTGCACTCCCAGTCCTTCACGGGACCGAAGATTCTCTCGCAGAAGAGGCCGTCTTTTTCCGGTTTGAACGAACGGTAGTTGATCGTTTCCGGCTTCATTACTTCGCCGAAGCTCCACTCACGGATCCTATCCGGCGACGCCAGCTGTATGCGCATGGCTACGAAGTCGGTGGGCTTTTTTCTATCCCTGTCGAGTGTTCCTGCGTACACGGAGATCCTCCTCTAACGGCTCTCGGCCGTTAAACGGGACTAGCCTCTCAACAGCTCAACATCCAGACCCAGGCTCTGCAGTTCCTTTATAAGAACGTTGAACGACTCGGGAATTCCCGGTTCGGGCGGGTTCTCACCCTTGACGATCGCCTCGTATATCTTCGCCCGGCCCTGTATGTCGTCCGACTTGACGGTCAGAAGCTCCTGGAGGCAATAGGCGGCGCCGTACGCCTCGAGGGCCCAGACCTCCATCTCGCCGAACCGCTGACCGCCGAACTGGGCCTTGCCGCCGAGCGGCTGCTGCGACACGAGCGAATAAGGACCGATCGAACGGGCGTGGATCTTGTCGTCGACGAGATGCGACAGCTTCATCATGTAGATGAAGCCGACGGTGATCTCCTGATCGAAGGGGTCTCCCGTGCGGCCGTCGAAGAGCACCGATTTGCCGCTCTCGGGAAGGCCTGCTTCTCGGAGAGCCTTCTTGGTCTCGACGATCGACGCGCCGTCGAAGACAGGACAACTCACCTTGTACCCCATCAGCTTCGCCGCCCAACCGAGGTGCGTCTCGAGAATCTGGCCGACGTTCATACGGCTCGGCACACCGAGGGGGTTCAAGACGATGTCCACGGGCGTCCCGTCGGGCAGGTGAGGCATGTCCTCCAAAGGAACGATCCTCGACACAACGCCCTTGTTTCCGTGACGTCCGGCCATCTTGTCGCCGACGGAGAGTTTTCTCTTTCTGAATACGTACACCTTCACGAGCTTGGATACGCCCGGCGGGAGTTCGTCGCCGCGGGTGATTCGCTCGACTTCTTTTTCGTGCTGCACGTCGACACGCTCGATCGCCTTGGCCGCCGTGTCCATGACGACCTGGATCTGACGGTCGACCTTCGGGTCCTTCACGATCGCCAACCCCCACTGGAGGTTGTCGACGTCGAGTTCGTCGAAGAATTTGTCGTTGATCTTGCGGCCCGCCTTCGCGATGAGCTCGCCCGTCTCGGCGTTGACGAGCTTCTCGCAGGTCTCGCCGACCATGACGCTCCGGAGCTTGCGCTTGCGGATGTCCTTGATCCGTCCGATTTCCTTCTCTTTCTCTTTCTTGAGCTTCGTGAGGCGCTGCTTGTCCTGCGAGCGCGATCTGTCGTCCCTCTCCTTGCGGGAGAAAACCTTGA
Organism: uncultured bacterium; assembly: GCA_964645735.1. GTDB lineage: Bacteria > Krumholzibacteriota > Krumholzibacteriia > WVZY01 > WVZY01 > CAZYCB01. The sequence continues at coordinate 8,955 of CAZYCB010000004.1, forward strand.
TGCTGACGACAATGCCGTCCATCCCGGGCGGTGCCTTGAGGGACGCGTCGCGGACATCTCCCGCTTTTTCACCGAAAATCGCCCTGAGGAGCCTCTCCTCGGGAGAAAGGTCCGTCTCGCCTTTGGGAGTGACTTTGCCGACGAGGATATTCCCCGCCTTGACATGGGCGCCGATCCGGACGATCCCCTCTTCGTCGAGGTTGCGAAGCGCTTCTTCGCCGACGTTGGGGATCTCGCGGGTGATCTCTTCGATCCCCGCCTTCGTGTCACGAACCTGGCACTCGAACTCCTCGATGTGGATGCTCGTGAATTTGTCGCCCCTGAGGAACGACTCGCTCACCACGATCGCGTCCTCGAAGTTGTAGCCGAACCACGGCATGAACGCGACCAGCACGTTCTGACCGAGGGCCAATTCGCCCTGACAGGTCGCGGGGCCGTCGGCGAGAACGTCGCCGGCCTTCACGCGGTCGCCAACTTTGACGAGCGGCTTCTGGTTGATGCAGGTATCCTGGTTGGAGCGCTTGAACTTCGTGAGCGAGTACTCGTCCATCCCTTCGAACCGCGAGAAATCGTCGAGGGATTCCTTCGAGGAGAGCGGGCTCACGACGATCGCTTCTCCGGTGACCGAAACGACTTTGCCGCTCGACCTCGCCGTGACGAGAATCCCGGAATCCCTGGCGATTTTGCCTTCCATTCCGGTGCCGACCAGCGGCGATTCGGTCTTGAGGAGCGGCACGGCCTGACGCTGCATGTTGCATCCCATGAGCGCGCGGTTCGCGTCGTCGTGCTCGAGGAACGGAATGAGGGATGCGGCGGCGCTGACGAGCTGCTTCGGCGACACGTCCATGTACTGGACGCGCTTGGGAGTAACTATGGGGAAATCGCCCCGCAGACGGCACAGAGCCGATTCCTTCTGGAACCTGCCGTTGTCGTCGAGGGGGGCGTTGGCCTGGGCGATGATGCACTCGGCCTCTTCGTCCGCGCTCAAGAACTCGATGTCCTTCGTGGCGATCCCGTTCACCACTTTGCGGTACGGCGTCTCGAGGAAACCGTACTGATTGATCCGCGCGTACGTGCTGAGCGAGCTGATCAGTCCGATGTTCGGACCTTCAGGCGTCTCGATCGGACACATACGGCCGTAGTGAGTGAAGTGCACGTCGCGGACCTCGAACCCCGCGCGCTCGCGGGTCAAACCGCCGGGACCCAGAGCGGAAAGCCGGCGCTTGTGCGTGAGCTCCGCGAGCGGGTTGGTCTGGTCCATGAACTGCGAGAGCTGGCTGCTCCCGAAGAAGGACTGAACCACGGCGGAAACGGTTCGCGCGTTGATGAGATCGTAGGGCGTGATCTGCTCGCTCTCCTGCTGGAGAGCCATGCGCTCCTTGACGATCCTCGCCATGCGGGCGAGCCCTATCGAAAATTGGTTCGCGAGAAGTTCGCCGACGGAACGGATACGCCGATTCCCGAGGTGGTCGATGTCATCGGGCTCCGCGTCGCTCTCCTTCATGTCGAGGAGGCAGGCGATGACGGCAACGATATCCGCCTGGTCGAGCGTCGTCTTCGAGTCGGGAACGTTGAGCTTCAGACGCCTGTTGATCTTGTACCGCCCCACGTTGGCCAGGTCGTACCGCTTCGGGTTGAAGAACATGCGCGCGAGAAGCGATTTGGCCGTCTCGAGGTTCGGGGGATCCCCGGGGCGGATCAGATTGTAGATCTTCTTGAGCGCCGTCTCCTGGTCGGGGCAGTTGTCCTTGGCGAGCGTCTTCAGGATCACGTCGTCCTCGGGCGTGACGTTCTCTGCGTAGCGAATGCACGGAACCATCTGGTACTTCGCCGCGCGAATCTTCTCGATGTGCGACTTCGTGATCGCCTGACCGGTTTCGAGTATGATCTCGCCCGTTTTTTTCTCCCTCACGTCCTGGACGGCCACGCGGCCCACGATCTCATCGTCTTTCTTGCTCGCCCGGGGCGTGATCTTGAGGTTCTCGACCTGATGGAAGAGCCGGATGATCGCCGAGTTCTTGTCGAACCCCATCGCTTTCAACAGGATCGTGACCGGGATCTTGCGGCGCCGATCGATGTTCACGAACATCACGTCGTTGATGTCGATCGTGAACTCCACCCACGACCCGCGGTACGGAATGATCCTCGCGTTGAAGAGCCGCTTGCCGTTGGGGTGAATTTCGTCGCCGAAGAACACGCCCGGCGAGCGGTGGAGCTGGCTGACGATGACCCGTTCCGCGCCGTTAATGATGAAGGTGCCCTTGTCGGTGAGGAGCGGAATCTCTCCCAAGAAGACTTCGCTCTGGATGATGTCCTTGATCTTCCGCTCCTTGGTCTCAGGGTCCTCCTCGTTGATAACGAGGCGGAGCCGTGCCTTGAGCGGCGCGGCATGCGTCAGATCCCTCTCCTTGCACTCCTCTTCGGAGTACTTCGACTCGCCGACGATGTACCCGTGGTACTCGAGCATGTACTTGCCCTTCGGCGATTCGATCGGAAACACCGAACGGAACACGGACTCGAGACCCTGGTTCTTTCGCTTCTCCGGATCCGCGTTCGCCTGGAGAAAGGTCGAATAGCTCTCCAGCTGAATGGCGAGAAGGTTGGGGACCTCCATGACGTCGGGAATCTTCGAAAAGGAGATCCGCCCGCTCGCATCCTTCGGGTAGTCCTGAACGCTCTCCGCAGTCTTCTTGATCATTAGGCAACCTCGATGAAATCGACAGCCGTCACGCGGTCACTGCAAAAAAACGGCGCGACGAAAAGGTACGCGCCGGAACGGCCGCGGCCGCTACTTGATCTCGACAGCGCCGCCCACTTCTTCGATCTGCTTCTTGATCGACGCGGCCTCGTCCTTGGAGACGCCTTCCTTGATCGGCTTGGGCGCACCCTCGACCAGGTCCTTCGCTTCTTTGAGTCCAAGACTGGTGATCGCGCGGACGACCTTGATGACCTTGATCTTCTCCGCGCCGATGTTCGACAGGATCACGTCGAATTCGGTCTGCTCCTCGACGGCCGCCGCCGCGGGAGCGCCCGCTGCGCCAGCCATGGGCATCATGGCCATCGGGGCCGCGGCCGTGACGCCGAATTTCTCCTCGAGGGTTTTCACGAGCTCGGACATTTCGAGCAGCGTGAGACCTTCGATGATCTCCATCGCTTGTTCGACGTTGCTTTTCTTGTCGGCTTTCGCTGCCGCTTTTGCTGTAGTCATCCCTCTGACTCCTTACTTCAAGGGTTACTCACTACTCTCGACATGACTCTCGACTTGGACGTCGTGCGTCTCCGCGCTTCCAGGCTCCGACTGTTTCTTCTCGATGATAGCGTTGAGCGCGTACAGGAAGTTCCGCAGCGATCCCTGGAGAACGGACAC
>CAZYCB010000005.1:0-9497 GCA_964645735.1 uncultured bacterium
ACAGCCCGAGCCGATGAGGCTTTTCTTCAGGATGCTCTTGAGTACACTCGTCACGACGCCCCCATGATAATGATATAATTATACACCATCCGTGGTGTGCCTCTCAAGAGACTCAATAGCCTGCATGGAAAACGGCGTCGAGCCATGGGCCGCGGATGTCACAGCACAACGATGCCATGTGTTCCAGTGAAGACCGATGGGACTCAAAACAACGAAATCGAACAAAAAACGGGCCAGGTTTCATGTCTTCGGGGTATAATGCGAACTTCCACAGAGGCGTGAACCGATGAAAGTGGCATTCGTAAACCAGCCCTGGAACAAGGTGACCCTTCCGGTCAAGTCCGGCTCGATCGCTATTTGGACCTACGAGGTCGCGCGGCGTCTCGCGAAAACGCACGATGTCGTTGTGTACGCCGAGAGGGATGCCGGGCAGGAGAACGTGGAACGGGCCGAAGGAGTGGAGTACCGGCGTGTGCCGCTCACGGCAGATTTCTATTTTCAGAGAGCCGCGCGGAGAGCTCCTGCTAGAATATTGAGGATGCCCCTGCAGTTCGACAGCGCGTGGTACTACGTGAACTATATTTTCCAGGTCTCCATGGACCTCAGAAGACAGGGCTGCGACATCGTGCATCTTCACAACTTCTCTCAGTTTGCGCCTATCGTTCGCGCTCTGAATCCCGCTCGCTCGATTGTCCTGCACATGCACTGCGAGTGGCTGACGCAGATCCGAAGGGAAACGATCCGCCGGCGGCTCGGGAGCGTCGATCGGATCATCGGGTGCAGCCACTTCGTGACGGATAGAATACGGGAACGTTTCCCGGAGCGGGCGGAATCATGCCGCGCGGTCCACAACGGTGTAGACGTCAGCCGTTTTCATGGAGCCCGCAACCCGACAGCCGCCGGGAGCGGGCACGAGCCGAGGATACTGTTCGTGGGGCGGGTGTCTCCCGAAAAAGGCGTTCACGTTCTTCTCGCCGCATTCCGGAGGGTGCTCGAGCGTCTTCCGGGTGCGCGGCTAAAGCTCATTGGACCCTTGGGCGCGTCGGAAAAAGAATTCATCGTTACGCCGAGCGACGATCCCAAGGTCGTGGCACTCGGTCCACTATTCGACGGAGACTACGTGTCACTGCTCAAAAACGATTTGCCGTCCGAGGTCGCCGCGAGAGTCGAATTCGCGGGTGAGCTCCCGTACTTCGACGTAGAGAAGGAATACAGGACAGCGGATGTGTGCGTTTGTCCTTCGGTATGGGAGGAGCCGTTCGGGCTCCCCGCAGCGGAAGCTATGGCATGCGGTGTTCCCGTCGTGGCGAGCCGTAGTGGTGGCCTGAGTGAGGTCGTGGCGGACAATGTGACGGGACTTCTGGTAGAGCGGGGGGATGCGGAGGGCCTGTCGAATGCACTGATTTCTTTGCTGTCGGACGCGCCGCGGAGGGAGCAGATGGGTCAGGAGGCGGCGGAGCGTGTGCGGCGGCTCTTCACGTGGGAAAAAGTGGCCGGAGATCTGGCGGAACTCTATGGCGGGATGCGTCGGAAGACTCGTTGAAAAAGACAAGCCGCCGGACCCAACGTGCCGGGATCGGCGGGGGACAAGGGAACGATGTCGAATCTGAGAAGACACAAGGAAGTCATCGGGCGGTCGGAAGAACAGCTCAGGGAACAATACGAGCTGGAAAAGAGACTCGCCGAGAAGCTCCGCAACTCGGGGAAGGAGGAGAGGGAGGTTCTCTACAAGCTAGTCTACGACGAGCTGTTCAAAACCACTCACGATCATCCGCAGGCCGTGCGCAAGATCGAGCCCGAGAGGGGGCTGAAGAAGGTTGCGAGGGAATTTGCCGTGGTGAGGCATTTCATTGGAAGCCACACGACGTTTCTCGAGATCGGCGCCGGCGATTGCCAATTCTCGATGAAAGTCGCGGAGCATGTATGCAAGGCGTACGCGATCGAAGTCAGCGAGGAACTCACGGCGGGACTCAAACAACCGGCGAACTTCGAGCTTATCGTGGGCGACGCATGTTCGTTCGCGATCCCGAGCGGGAGCGTCGATTTCGCGTACAGCAACCAGGTTTTGGAGCACCTCCATCCGGAAGATGCCATGGATCATCTACGGCGAGTTCACGCGGTTCTCGGGCTCGGGGGAACCTACATGTGCAGGACACCGAACAGGTTGAACGGACCGTGGGACGTTTCCAGATACTTCGATCTCGAGGCGCGAGGATTGCATTTACGGGAGTACACGAACGGAGAACTCGCGGATCTGTGTAAGATGGCCGGTTTCAAGCGCGTCAGAGTCTATGTGCGAGCCAAGGGGCTTCATTTGACGCTGCCCGTGTTTCCATTCCGTTGGCTCGAGGCGGTCCTGTCGATGTTTCCGGCGGAGGCGCGCGGCGCCTTGGCGAACTGGTATCCAGTCCGAAGACTCCTGGGAGTCAACCTGGTCGCGGCGAAGTAGAAGGTCGTTCGCGCGTCAGCCGGCAGGAGGCCACTCTGTCTGCCGGGCGGAAGCACGAACGACAAGCGAAAGCCGTTGCTCAACCCGCACCTTCAGGGAGCCCGCAATGTCCGACCCGTCGAAATCGCGGTTTCGGCTGCTCGTCGTGGGTTACTACTTCATGAGGACCCAAGCGGCCGGCGGACACCGGCTGTACGCGATCATCAAGTACCTGTCGAGAAAGGGATGGGACTCCACGGTGCTCACGGCCGCGAGGGACATCGCGGATAGCGGCGAGTCCGACGATGATGCGGCATTGAGGTACATTCCCGTGGGCACGCGTGTGGTTCGAACCGCGTCAGTCGATCTCAGGTGGTTGTGGGGCTTTCCGAAGCCGGCCAAGAGATCGGTCAACCCCGCGCCGGGGAGGGGAGGCGCGCCGGAGAATGGAGGACGGCGAGGGACCTCCGGAGGCCGGCCGTTTGGTTTCTTGAAAACTCCCGCGAAGTGGATCCGCGGAATACTGAGCTTTCCCGACAGCAAGGTCGGCTGGTACTACCCGCTGCTCTTCCATGGCTGGAGGCTCCTGAGGAGGGACGGATTCGACGCGGTTTTGACCTCAGGGCCCCCTCACTCGTCTCACCTGCCGTTTCTCGTTCTCAAACGATTGTTTCGGTTCGTGTGGGTCTGCGACTTCCGGGACCCGTGGACGGATCCGCCGTTTTACGCTTCGGACCCTGCTTCGCTTTCGACGAGGCGCGCGTCGCTCTTTTTCAACCGTCTTCTCGAGAGATGCGTTCTGGGGAGCTGCGATCGGATCCTCGCGAACACGCAGGGGAACGCGGACGCCCTGGCGAGGACATTCGGAAAGCGCGTGCAGAGAAAGGTTATCGTTCTGACAAACGGTTTTGACAACGAGATCGCCCCGTCGCAGGGTAATGTGGACGAAACGGCAATGGAATGTGACTTCGTATTCACAGGGGCAATGTACCCGTGGATGCTCGACCTCTACCTCGCGGCCCTGAAGTGGATGCGCGAGGCCGGTGAACCACTGCCGAGGCTCCACGTGTTCGGTGCGCGCGCGGCGGAGATGATCGACAAGGTCCACGAGTTCGGGTTCGACGAGAACGTCGTGTTCAAGGGGCCGGTATCCTACGAGGAGAGCCTCTGGGTGCTTGGGCGCGCGAAAGCGCTTCTCCTGCTTTTCGTCGCGCATAACGATGTGTTCAAACACTCGGTGCCGAGCAAGCTGTACGCCTATCTGTTCTCGGGGCGTCCCTACCTCGCGCTGGTGCCGGAGGGAGATGCCGCGCGTATCCTGGAGGAAGTCGGAGGGGGCGTGCTCGTGAAGAGCGCCGAGCCAGGGGTGGTGGCGGGCGAGATCGTGAAGTTCTTGCGCGCGCTCAGGGCGGGAACGCTCCATTACGAGCAGAACGAGCGGGCGCTCGCACGGTACTCGTGGTCGGATCTCGCGTCGAGACTCGAGGATGCTCTCAGAACGGATGCCGCAAAAATGGACCGCGGGCGATAGTTGCCGCGCGGATGAGGGCGAGCGGTTTCACCGCGGAATACGCTCGCGAACCGTGGCGAATATCGCGGCCGCTTTCGCGTCCCAGGACTCCTCCGCCATTGCCCCTACGCGCGCCTGGGCCTTTCGAGGAGAATCTTCGTCGATCGCCGCCCGCACGGACTTCGCAAATTCCTCGTACGAATCCGCAAGATAGGCCAGGTGCTTGTATTTCTCGAACGCCGCTATTCTGACGGAGACGACGGGTTTGCCGCCGGCCAGGTACTCTTTGAACTTGAGGGGATTCGAGTAAAGGATCGTGTCGTTCATCTTGAACGGAATGAGCCCGACGCTGAAAGCGCTCAAGTAGTTCGGGATGAGATCGTACGGTTTCGACCCGAGGAGGTGCACGTTTGGCCGCCGGGAGATCTGGCGGATATCCTGCGTGACCCTTCCGATGACGACGAAGGAGACGTCCTCGAGACGCGACGCGCAGTAGTCGAGGAGGTCGAGATCGAACCACTCTTCGACGAGGCCGAAGAACCCGGCAATCGGCCGCTGTATGTTTGCTATGTCCTCCGGGATCGCGGTTTCGGGCGTGAGAGCTCTGCCAAAATGCGCCGTGTCCACACCGTGAGGGCTGAGAAACGTGTTGGGGTTTTGGCGGCTCTTCGCCTCGAGCAGGGGGCGGGATACCGCGAACACGACGTCCGCGCGCTCGAGGATCTGTTGCTCCATGCTCTCGATCGCGCCGCGGTCCGTGTTGGGAAAGGACGCGAAATCGTCCGTACAGTAATAGACCACCCCTTTGGATGGGAGGGCATCCATGATCGCGGCGTAGTGGGGAATCGTCATCCAGATGATGGGCTTCCGGAATCCGACGAGGCGGCACGCCCTCCGGACCCACACCCTCAACAGTGCCTGGTTGAGCCTCCGTACCCAACGATACCTGTGGAACGGAATGATGAGCGGGGAGACGAGGTAGACGTTTTTCTGCACCTCCGAAGGTTTGCGCAGGGCTTTCTGAAGCCTCGAGAGAACCCTCCCCAGGTCGCGGCGCGAGGCGCGCGGACTTCGCTGACCCGCCGCTTCGACGTAGAGGATCACGTTCCGTTCGGACAAACGGGAAGCGATATGGTGGCTGCTCGTCCGGTTGTCCGTTCGCCAGTCGTTTGCTGCGTATACGAAGTGCTCGCCTTCCAGAACCATGTTCATCCGAACCATAGTGCCAGAGTGTGACCCCCGGGCTCCGGTGAAGTCAAGCGCGGTGTTTCCGCGCGCGCCTCGCGGCCGAGTTGTATGTTGAAGTGCCTGAGGGCAACGTGCATAATCTCGGACGGCATGCGAATCCTCTTCTTCACAGGAATTTTCCCGAACCGTGTGAATCCTCGGCGCGGGATATACATCCTCAAGCAGGCGGTGGCGCTGAAACGCCGGGCCGACGTGCGGGTGATCGCGCCCGTTCCGTATTCACCGGGGCTTGTCGGACTCCGCAGATATTCGCATCTCTCCAGGATCCCGCAAAAGGACACGATAGATGGTGTGGATGTCACATACGCCCGATATTTCATTATTCCGAAGCTGTTGCGTTTCCACCATGGCGTGTTTCTCGCATGGTCCGTGTTGGGCGCGTTTCGCCGTGTCACGCGGGAATTCCAACCGGATGTAGTAGTGTCATATTTCGCCTATCCGTATGGCTACGCGGCAGTTCGGTTGTCGAAGAGCGCCGGCCTTCCGGTCGCCGTCGGTGTGCTGGGGAGCGATGTGAACCTCGTGGCGCGATCGGGGCTGGAACGACGGATGGTTCGCGAATGCCTCGCATCGAGTGAAAAGGTGTTGTCCGTATCCCAGGCTCTCAAACTGGCCGCGGTCGGCATCGGAGTGCCGCCCGAGAAGATCGTCGTCATCCCGAATGGCATCGACGCGGAGCGGTTCGTTCGAGTCGACCGTATACGGGCGCGGGAATTGCTGGATTTGCCGGTTGCGAAGCGAATTGTCCTCTGCGTGGCCAATCTGGTTCGTGTGAAAGGTGTGGATCTGGTCATTCGCGCGTTCGGTGAACTCGGGGATCTCGACGCACTGCTCCTGATCGTCGGGGACGGCGATCAGGGTGCCGACCTCCGGCGGTTTGTCCGCGAGTCGGGACTCGAGGAAAGAGTGCGTTTCGCGGGAGCCAAGGCGCCCTCCGAAGTGCCCGTGTGGATGGCGGCTTGTGATCTCGTCGTACTGGGCAGCCGCGCAGAAGGACATCCGAACGTGATCGTCGAGGCCATGGCGAGCGGAAGGCCGGTGGTGGCGACCCGCGTGGGCGGAGTTCCGGAGACTGTGACGTCGGAAAATCTGGGTCTCGTCGTCGAAGCCGGAAATCCGGCGGCGCTCGCCGGAGCTATCCGGTCGGCGCTGTCGCGAAGCTGGGACGAAGAAGCGATCCGGAGCGTCGGGCTCCATCGGACCTGGGACGACGTGGCGGATGACATCATGCTCGAGCTCGAGCCGCTCGTGTCTGCGAGGCGGTTCGTACGCCGCGATGGTGGATGACGTGAACGAACGCGTAAGAACAACGCCGCATGAGCGATCGGCCGGGAGCGACCCGATTACAGTCGCGCACGTCGTGATAAGCGGCGATATCGGGGGGCTCGAACGTGTCGTGATGAGTCTTGTCGAACGGATGGATCGTGCGCGATTCCGGTCGGTGCTCTGCTGCATAGAACACGAGGCCCCGTGGGCCCGCGACGTGGAGGGTTTCTGTGATGACGTGGTGGTGATGCCCAAGGAACCGGGGTTCGCGATCGGACTCCCGTTGCGCCTCGCGCGTTACTTGCGGGGCCGCGGTGTCGGTCTGGTTCATTGCCACAACTTCGGGGCGTTCGTCTATGGGGCGCTCGCCGGACGACTCGCCAGCTGCCGCGGCATTTTGTACACGGCGCACGGACCGGATTTCCCCTGCGAGAAAAGGAGGCGCCTGTTCCAGCGTCTTCCGCTCGCCGACCACATCATCGCGGTTTCGGAAAAAGTGCGACGGAGCGCCGTCGAGAGAGTGGGTATACCGCCGGAACGCGTAACGACTATCGTTAACGGGATCGACGTTCGAGGTTTCTCTGCGTCGGCGCAGGGGCCGAAGGTCAGGTCCGAACTCGGGGCGAAGGCCGACACGCCTCTCGTTGGAAGCGTCGCGCGATTGAGCTGGGAGAAGGATCACGAAACGCTGTTTCGAGCGTTCAGCCGGCTTCTCCCGGAGCACCCCGACGTTCGTCTGCTGGTGGTTGGGGATGGTCCTTTGCGGAGGAGCCTCGAAGAGCGTGTCCGTGACCTGGCCCTGGGAGACGCCGTTCAATTTCTGGGAACCCGCAGGGATGTTCCGGACGTGCTCGCCGCTCTGAACGTCTTCGTTCTTGCCTCCCGCGAAGAGGGACTGCCCGTCGCCCTTCTCGAAGCGATGGCGGCCGGGCTGCCGGTGGTCGCCACGTCTGTCGGTGGAATTCCAGACGTCGTTGTCGATGGGGAGACCGGGCTCCTCGTCCCCCCGGGCGATCCGGCGAGACTTTCGGAGGCCATCTTTCGATTGATGAACAACGGGGAAGAGGCGCGAGCCATGGGCCGGGAGGCGAGCAAACGGGTGGCGGAGCGGTTTGACGTCTCGCGAATGGTGCGGGCTTATGAAGACGTGTATCTTCGCGTGCTCGGCGGGAACCGCTGACGGCGATTTCTTTGGCGGTCCGATGACGGCGCGGTCGGAATCCGCGGAGCGATGCGTGGAAAGGTAGAATTCCGAAGAAAGAGGTGAGCGTGAGTTCGTCGTTGAAAATCGCGATCGTGGGCTGCGGGCGGATAGCCGACGCCCATGTCGAGGAGATCCAGAAGCTGCGCGAGGCGCGGCTCGTCGGCGTGTGCGATCTTGAACCGTTGATGGCGGAACAGCTCGCGGTACGATACGGGATCCCGAAACATTATCACGATTTCGAAACGATGCTCGGTGATGTTGCGCCTGACGTGGTGCACGTGACGACGCCGCCGATCTCTCACGTGGCCCTTGCGGGCAAAGCCATGGAGGCCGGCTGCCACGTTTACGTCGAGAAACCGTTCACCATGGACGCCCAGGAGGCGCAGCGGCTTGTCGATATGGCGCGGCAAGGCGGGAGGAAGATAACGGTCGGGCATTCTTACGAATTCGATCCGGCGGCGCTCGCCATGCGAAAACTCCTCGACGCGGGAGTCATCGGCGACCCGGTCCATGTGGAAAGCTATCAGGGATACAATCTGCAGGGACCATTCGGGGCGGCCATCCTCGCCAGTCCTTCTCACTGGGTTCACCAGATGCCCGGCAAGCTCCTGCAGAACAACATCAGTCATATGATCCACAAGATCACCGAATTCGTTGTGGACCCGGAACCCGCAATCCACGCGATGGGTCTAGTCCTCAGGCCCCAGCGCTTCGGCGACCTTCGCGACGAAATGGTCGACGAACTCAGGGTCGTGTTGAACGGTCAGCGGACCACGGGTTACGGGACGTTCAGCTCGCATGTACGGCCCGCTCGTCACTTCTCGAGGGTTTACGGTACGCGGAATACGGTCGCTGTGGACTACGCCAGCCAGACTGTGACCATCGAGCACGCGGACAAGCTACCGAGCGCCATAGGAAGGCTGCTGCCGACGTTTGCGCAGTCTCACGAGTACTGCCGCGCGGGCTGGCGAAATGTTTTTCGTTTTGCGCGTTCGGATTATCAGTTCTTCGCCGGTATGAGCAACCTGTTCAAACGCTTGTACTCGTCGATCCTGGACGGCACGGAGCCGCCGATTCCTTACGCCGAAATCATCAGGGTGTCCCGAATCATGGACGAGATTTTCCGACAGGTGGAGAGTCCGATAAACAGGCGGGGCGCAGAATGACGGTGCTTGTCACGGGGGCAAGAGGATTTCTGGGGTCGACCGTGGTCGCCGAATTGGCTGCGCGAGGGGTTAAGACCGTGCGGTGCTTGGTGAGAACGGGGAGCGATCGGTCTGTAATCGAGGCGATCGAGAAATCGTGCCCCGAGTTCCGGTGCGAATACGTGGAGGGAGATCTGCTTTCGGAACGCACGGTGGCACAGTGCCTGGACGGCGTCAGCGTCGTGTTTCACCTCGCCGCACAAATGCGAGGATCTCCGGCCGACCTTTTCCTGAACACGGTTGTCGCAACGAAGCGTCTTGTGGAGGGTCTCTCGGGCCGTGGGGTGAGACTGGTTCACGTGAGTTCGTTCGCGGTGTACGGAACCGCGGGCTTGCCTGGCGGATCGGTGATCGACGAGAACACGCCGCTCGAGCGGCATCCCGAACGACGGGATGTCTACTCTCACTCGAAGTGCTGGCAGGAGAGAGTCGTTCGGGATGCCGCCGAAGCGTGCGGTTACGATCTTGTGATTCTTCGCCCTGGTGTGGTGTACGGTCCCGGCGGATCGGCGCTGTCTTCGCGGGTTGGCCTCAATGTGTTTGGCGTGCTGCTGCATCTGGGTGGAAACAGCGTGTTGCCGATCACGTACAAGGAGAACTGCGCCCAGGCTGTGGTGCGGGCAGGTCTGGATGGGC
>CAZYCB010000006.1:0-3055 GCA_964645735.1 uncultured bacterium
AGCGACTTGCTCATCTTCTCCACGCCATCGGTGCCTTCGAGGAGCGGAACCGTGACGATCACTTGCGGCTCCTGTCCGTAGTCCCTCTGTATCTCGCGGGCCATCAGGAGATTGAACTTCTGGTCCGTTCCCCCGAGCTCGACGTCCGCGTGGAGCGCCACGGAATCGTAGCCCTGAGCCAGCGGGTAAACGAACTCGAGGAGGCTGATGGGTCTGTTGCTTTTGAAACGTTTCTCGAAGTCGTCCCTCTCCAGCATCCTCGCGACGGTCTGCGTCGCCGCCAGTTCGAGCACTTCGACGAAGTTGAGTTTCGCGAGCCACCGGCTGTTGTATTCGATGCGGGTCTTGTCGCGATCGAGGATCTTGAAGGCCTGCTCCGTGTACGTCTCCGCGTTCTTCACGAGATCCTCGCGCGACATCCTCGCGCGAGTGTCGCTCTTGCCGCTGGGGTCCCCGATCAGACCTGTGAAGTCGCCGACGAGGAACACGACCTGGTGACCGAGGTCCTGGAACTGGCGGAGCTTTCTCAAGCCGACCGTATGGCCCAGATGGATGTCCGGCGCCGTCGGGTCGAATCCCTGCTTCACGACGAGCCCTTTCCCCGACGCCGCGGATCGCTGGAGTTTCTGTACGAGAAGGTCCTCGGGAACAACGTCCACGGCTCCTCGTTTAATGATTTCGAGCTGTTCGTTTACCGGTCGCATGCACTACTCCCCGTGTCGAGCGTCACCGCGTGTTCTTCGCAAAAGAAGGATTGCACAGTAACCTTTTTTGTATTCTACAGTTAGCGCGATTATAGCAAAGGGTCCCGGACAAGTAAAGCACGGAACCCTCGCCGACGGCTCGAAGGCAGCCGGAGCTCTGCCGATGCACGGCCTCCTCCGGCGGAACGCTCGTCCGGCGGGTGACCCTCGCACCCGAAAGCTCTTTTCTAATCCGCTGGCAGCGGGTATTTTGTGGGCTACTGGAGAAATGAGGCCGCGCCCGGCCCGGCGAAAATGCGGGACGGGCGGTTGACCATGGATACACAACAGCGCCTGAAGATCGTCGTCAAAATCTCGCTGGTTGTTCTCGTGTTCGCCCTGGGAGCGGTCCTTGGCGTGTACACGTACTTCGCGCGCGACCTCCCGAGCGCGGCGCGCCTCGAGAATTTGGAGCCCTCGCTCAAGACAGAGGTGTTCGCCGAGGACAGCACGCTCATCGGCGCGTTCTACGAGCAAAACCGGGCGCTCCTCCCCCTCGACGAGATTCCCGCCGCCCTCAAGGATGCCGTCATCGCGGTGGAGGATCGGAAGTTCTACTCGCACTGGGGAGTCGATGCGCTCGGGCTCGTCCGCGCGATGCTCGCGAATCTCCGTGCCGGTCACATCGTGGAGGGCGCGAGCACGATCACGCAGCAGCTCGCGCGCAACCTCTTCACGATGTTCGACGTCTCGATGAGCCGGAAGATCAAGGAGGCGATCCTCGCCGTCAAGATCGAACGGATGTACTCCAAGGATGAGATACTCGAGATGTATCTCAACCAGATCAATTTCGGATCGGGAGCCTACGGCGTGGAGGCCGCCGCCCACGAGTACTTCGCCAAGAGCGCCACGCAGCTCACTCTCGGTGAATCGGCTCTGCTCGCCGGCCTCCCGCAGAACCCCCGGAACTTCTCGCCCCACTACAATCTCGACCGTGCGCTCCAGCGGCGCGCTGTCGTCTTGAACGCGATGGTCGAGGCGGGAAAACTGTCCCGCTCCGTGGCCGACTCGGTCGCCGCGAGTCCGATCAAAGTCGGGGCGGCCGCATCGGGAGAGCGATTTGCCGCATATTTCCTCGAAGAGGTGAGACAGCATCTCGAGTCCCGTTACGGTGCCGACCGTATCTACCACGATGGGCTGAAAGTGTACACGACCCTCGACCCGTACCTTCAGCGGATCGCCGAGGACAGCCTCGAGGCCCACCTCGCCAATACGGAGAAAGAACACCGGTACGGACAGACGAGAGCGAGCTATCAGGCAGCGGTCGAGAAGGGCAAGGACCTGCCCGTCCAATACATCGAAGGAGCGGTCATCGCTATCGAGCCGCAAACCGGTTACGTCCGCGCCATGGTGGGCGGGCGAAGCTTCAAGGACAGCAAATGGAACCGCGCCGTGCAGGCGAAAAGACAGCCGGGGAGCGCGTTCAAACCTTTCGTCTACGTCGCGGCGCTGGAGAACGGGTACACGCCCGCCGATATCATCCTTGACGCTCCGCTCACTCTCGACATGCCGAACGGGACGGTGTACGAACCCGAGAACTACTCGAGGGAGTTCGAAGGAGAGGTCACCGCCCGGCACGCGTTGAACGAATCCATCAACATCGCGGCCGTGAGGGTCCTCCTGTCGATCGGAGCGCCGACGGCGATCGCGTACGCCCACAGGCTCGGCATCAAGAGCCGGCTCGAGCCCGTCTACTCGCTCGCCCTGGGGAGCGAAGAGGTGTCCCTCATCGAACTCACGGCGGCCTACGCCGCGATCGCCGCGGGCGGCATCCACGCGGAACCCATGCTGGTCAAGCGGGTGTACGACCGGGACGGAAAACTCCTCGAGCAGAACTCCGTGTACCGCGAGGAGGTGCTGAGCCCGCAGACGAGCTACATGATCACGAACATGCTGGAAAGCGCTCTCAACGAGGGCACCGGCAAGGGCGCGCGGTCCATGGGCTTCATGGACCCGGCTGCGGGCAAGACAGGCACGACGGACGACTGTACGGACGCGTGGTACGTCGGGTTCACGCCCGAACTCGCCGTCGGCGTGTGGTCAGGATTCGACATCAAGCGAACGATGGGCTCCAAGATGACCGGCTCGCGCGTGTCGCTGCCCACGTGGACATCCGTGATGAAAGCCCAGTACCGCGATCACCGCGGCGAGGAATTCGCGGAACCCCAAGGAATCGTTCACCGCGTGATCTGCGAGGAGACGGGGCTTCTCGTTACACCGCGCTGCGAAAAGGGCCGGCGCGAGGTGTTCATCGCAGGAACGGAACCGAAGCGCCAGTGCGATCGCTGCAGCAGACAGTAGCCGGAGCTACT
>CAZYCB010000007.1:0-18672 GCA_964645735.1 uncultured bacterium
ACGCGCGAACGGTGCTTGAGTTTGAAACGCTGATCCAGCGTTACGCGGCCGATGACGTACGCGCCGGCGCCGGAATAGATGTGGAGCAAGTCGAAATCCTCGTTGTAGATCTTGAGGACAAGCGGCGTGAAATCGGACGGCACGAACATCGCGTAGCGTTCCTGCGTTTCGGAGCACGCGATCACTTCTGCGGGAAGCGCGTCGGACGATTTCTTGACGTCGTCGAGGTTGAGTTCCGCTCCGACACCGCCCGCCTGCGCCATTTCCGAAACCGCGCAGGCGATCCCGCCGGCTCCGAGGTCCTTGAAACCGATCGCCACGCCCCGTTTCTTCGTCTCGGCGAGCACCACCTTCGTCGCCTCGGTGAGCACGCGCTTCAGAAACGGATCGGGAACCTGCACCGCCTCCTGACGTTCTTTTTCCTGGTCGCCGCTCAGACGCTCGGAAGCGAACGCGGCGCCGCCGAAACCGGAGGCGTCGGTGGGCTTCCCGATGAGAATGATATCGTAGGGCGTCTCTCGGGCAGCGTCCGGAGCGCGGCTTCGGATGATGTCCTCCTCTTTCATGATCCCCAGCGCGACGACGTTCACGAGGCAGTTGTCGTCGTACGTCTTGTCGAAATAGGTGTCGCCGCCGTAGTTGGGAACGCCGAGGGCATTGCCGTACTGGGCGATTCCATCGACGACGCCGCGGACGATGTCACGGACGCGTTTCGCGTTCGGACCGTCGGGATCACCGAAACGAAGCGGGTCGAGGACACCGATCACATCCGCGCCCATGCAGTAGACGTCACGGACGATCCCGCCGATCCCCGTGGCCGCCCCCTCGACGGGGAGCACCTGCGAAGGATGGTTGTGGCTCTCGTGCCCCATGACGAGGCAGTAGCTCGTCCCGTCCTTCTGGCAGATGCGGACGATGCCCGCGTCCTCGCCGGGCCCGAGGACCACATCGGGGCTCTTCGTGGGAAGGTACTTCTTGAGGGCCGCTCTCGAACTCTTGTACGAACAGTGCTCGCTCCACATGATATTGAAAATGTGGAGTTCGACGAGCGTGGGATTGCGACCGAAGAGTTCCCGTATGCGGACGAGCTCGTTCGGCTTCAAGCTGATGTTCTGGCCGGCGAGAAGGCTGCGGATCTCTTCCGTATCCGGGTTTTCGAGCGCGATGGTGTCTTCGAGGCGAATGGTTTCCATGGCTGAAAAAAGGGAGCTTACAACACGCGGGCGAAGATTGCATCCACTTCTTTCAGGAAACTGTCGAGGGTGAAGAGCGCCTCGAGTTCGCCGGTGCTCAGACGGGCGGTGATCTCCTTTTCCTCCCGGATCGAACGCTCGAACGGCTGCCCCGTCTCCCACGTCTTCATCGCCGCCGCCTGAACCCAGCGGTACGCGTCTTCGCGCCGCACGCCTGCTTCGGTCAGCTTGAGGAGAAGTCTCTGCGAGTAGATGAGCCCGTTCGTCCGCTCGAGGTTTCTCATCATGTTGTCGGTGTGGACGACGAGGTTCTTCATCACCCAGGTGAAACGCTCGAGCATGTAGTCCACGGCGATGGTCACATCGGGAAGAATCACGCGCTCCACCGACGAGTGGCTGATGTCGCGTTCGTGCCAGAGCGCCACGTTCTCCATCGCGGCGAGCGAATTCCCCCTGACCAGCCGGGCAAGGCCCGCGACGCGCTCCGAGGTGACGGGGTTGCGCTTGTGGGGCATGGCGGAACTCCCCTTCTGCCCCTTTCCAAAGCTCTCTTCGACTTCGAGCACCTCGGTGCGCTGGAGCGCCCGGATTTCCGTGGCCATCTTCTCGAGCGAAGAGGCGAGCACGGCGAGCATCACCACGTACTCGGCGTGGCGATCGCGCTGTATGATCTGCGTGGACACCGGCGCTGTCTGGAGGCCGAGCTTCGAGAGAACGTAGGATTCCACGCGCCGATCCAGGTGAGCGTACGTGCCGACGGCCCCCGAGATCTTGCCGTACGAGATCGTGGAGACCGCACGGCGGAGCGCCTCTTCCCTCCGGGACATTTCGTCGTACCAGAGGAGCATCTTGAGGCCGAAGGTGATCTGCTCCGCGTGGATCCCGTGGGTCCGCCCGATCATCACCGTTTTCTTGTGGGCGAGGGCCTGATCTTTCAACACGTGCTTCAGGTCGGCGATACGCTCGAGGATGAGCTCGCCCGCTTCGCGCATCTGGCAGGAGAGCGTCGTATCGAGAAGATCCGAGCTGGTGAGTCCGAGGTGGATGAAACGGGACTCCGGGCCGACGTATTCGGCGACGTTGTCGAGAAAAGCGACGACATCGTGCCGTGTCTTCTCCTCGATTTCGAGGATTCGCTTCGGATCGAACGCCGCTTTCTTCTTGATGACGTCGACAGCCTCACGGGGAATCGTGCCGAGATCGGCGAGAGCTTCGCAGGCGAGAATCTCGATCTTGAGCCACGTTCTGAACTTGTTGTCCTCCGACCAGACGCTCCCCATCTTGGGGAGCGTGTACCGTTCGATCATGCGGCCTCCATTCTCGCCGGCATTCGCGCCGCCGCTCGGACCTCACGCGGCCCGTCTCACGTTTCGTTGGGCTTTTCCACGAGGACCAATGTGATGCGCTTCTGCGCGCCTCCGCGCACGACATCGAATGCGATTCTGTCGCCGATTTTCGCCCCGAAGATGATGCGGTTCGCTTCGTGCCCCGTCCTTACCTTCATCCCGTTGACCGCGGTGACCAGATCGCCAGGTTTGAGGCCCGCCTTGTCCGCGGGGCTGTCGAGCTGGATCTCCTGGACGAGGAGTCCCTGCTTCTGCGAAAGTCCCATCGCCGCAGCGGCTTGCGGCGTGATATCCATCACCGTGAAGCCGACCCAGGGCGCGCGGACACGGCCGTAAGTCTGTATCTCCTCGAGAACCCACTTCCCCCGGTTGATGGGGATCGCGAACCCCATCCCGAGGCTGCCGCCGCCCGCGGTGAAAATCGACGTGTTGATCCCGATCACACGGCCCCTCGAATCGACGAGCGGCCCGCCGCTGTTTCCCGGGTTGATGGCGGCGTCGGTCTGTATCATGTCCTTGTAGATCCGGTCGTTGTCGTTCCCTCCGCCCTTGACGTCACGGTGAATGGCGCTGATCACGCCGACGGTGACGGTCGGCTGCGTATCGTTCAGCAGGGTTCCGAACGGGCTCCCGATCGCGATCGCCCACTCCCCGACCATGAGATCGTCCGAATCCCCCAGCACTGCCGTCGCGAAACGGCCTCCGTCCACCTTCACCAGGGCGAGATCATAGTCGAAGGCCGCGCCGACGATTTTGCCTTGGTACGTCGTGCCGTCGGAAAGCGTCACTTGGATCTCGTCGGCATTGTGGACCACGTGTTCGTTCGTGAGGATATAGCCGTCCTCGTGGATGATCACACCGGATCCCAGGGAGGGGTATTCTCTCAGGTAGGTGCGCGGCATCCCGAAGAACTGTTCGAGCCAATCCCGGCTGGACGACGACCCGAACGGATACCGCTGGACGACCTCGGTGTGTCTCGACGCGATGGTCACGACCGCCGGAGCCGCCTTCTCCGTGGCGACGACGATCGCGTTGCGCCGCGTGACGTCGATCGCCGCCGAATTCGCGGGCTCCTCCCCGGCCGATACCGCCGCCGCCTGTTGGGAGCCGTTCTCCGCGGCCGATCTCCCGTGCGTAGATTTGAAGAAAAGGACCCCTGAGACGATGAGGAGCCCGAGGGACACGCCGAAGAGACCGCCAAACACGTAGGGGAGAAACCGGAATCGTCCGGATCGTCCGGTGTCATCCATCGCCATCACTTCCTTTGGGCCGCGGCACGTATGCCGAGAATCTAATCATATGAAAACGGAAACCGGAGTCCAAGTCCAAATCAGCCGCTCGTGTCGAACCAGGCTCCACCGCCCGAATCACCGGCCGTACTCGACTTCGGCGAGGAAGAGGCCGTTCGGGGGGATGGTTGGGCCTGCGGCAGTGCGGTCTTTTCTACACACGATGGCGTCGATGCGTTCCGCGGAAAGCTTGCCGCGTCCCACCTCGATGAGGGTTCCCACGATGACACGGACCATATGATGGAGAAAATGATCGGCGCGGCACGTGATCGCGATGACATCGTCCTTGCGGTCGATGGCGATCCCCCGGAGATCGCAAACCGTCGGAACGTCCGTGGACTGGACGGGGGTGAAGCTCGCAAAATCTCTTTCGCCGATCAGGCGTTCCGCCGCGGTCCGCATGGCCTCGATGTCGAGGGGATAGGTCACCACGTGAGCGAACCGCCTCCAGATCGCCGTGGGCTCCGTTCGCAGATAGTAGACGTAGCGGCGGCCCGTGGCGCTGAAGCGCGCGTGGAAATCCAGATCGGCCTCGTCGACGCGATGCACACGGATGTCCTCGGGGAGGAGCGACGCGAGAGCCCCGCCGACTTCCCTCGGCGCGCGCGGCGTATCGGCGATGCAATTGCAGACCTGGCCCGTGGCATGAACGCCGGCGTCCGTACGTCCGGCGCCGTGCACGGGGACGGGTTGGCGGAAGATCGCCGCGACGGCGTCCTCCATGACACCCTGGACCGTCCGCAGCCCCGGCTGTTTCTGCCAGCCGTGAAAGTCGGTGCCGTCATACTCGACGATGAGTTTGAAATTGCGCATCGTTTTAGAATACAAAACGCGCCGCTGCCACGACCAGCGTCGTCGCAATGACGAAGACACAGTCTCTCCGCGTGACCCTCTCCAGCACGAGGATCCCCCCGATCGTGGATCGTATGCGGCGAAGCTCAACGACCGCCGCGAGTTCGGCGCTCCGGTGGATCGCCGAGAGAATCAGGGGCACGAGAAGAAGCCGGACTCCTCTGAGCCTCTTGAAAAACCCCCCGTCGAGCCCGCCCCCGCGGAACTCTTGCGCCACGCTGATCCGGCGCGCTTCATCGGTGAAGAGCGGGATAAACCCCGCGGTCAAGAAAGCGTACATCGCCGCGCGCCGGGCGAGGGCTTTCGAGAATGGCGCGATGAGAGCGGAGATTCCCCGGGCGATCTCCTCGGCCGGCGCGACGGCGAGAAAGATGTGCAGCCCCATGTAGAGTACGAGGATCCGCACGCTCGCCCGCACGCCGCTCGCGGTGCCCTCGCGCGAGACGAACGGAATCCGCGGGGCCAGAGGCTTGCCCTCGACAAGGACCGCATTGATCGCAACGACGATTACGATGAAAAGGGCCAGGCTGCCCGCCGTTCGCCCGGGCCATCTCACCGGGAGCCGGTCGAGACGGTGGAGTGCGGCCAGATAGAGAAGAACCACGAGAAGGCCCCGGGTGTCCGAGATGACGAAGGCGGAGAGAGCGACCAGCGCGAACCCGACCATCAGGAAACGCGGGTCGCGTGCAAGAAAAACCCTCTCGGCTGACGGCTTTGTTATCCAGCTCGCTGTCATGCCGCTGACGTGCCGCGCTCGCTCCGGAGCATGAGCTCGGCGATCTGCACGGAGTTGGTGGCTGCGCCCTTTCTCAGATTGTCGCCCACGGCCCAGTAGCTGAACGCGTGCGCGCGGGTCGTGTCGCGTCTCAGACGCCCCACGATCACATCGTCTCTGCCTGCGACATCGAGAGGCGTCGGAATCTCATCGGTGTATACGACGCCCTCGGCGCGTCTCCAAAGCTCCTTCGCTTCTTCGATGTCGAACGGCGCGCGGCACTCGATGTTCACCGATACCGCGTGCCCCACGCGCGTGGGTACGCGAACTGCGGTCGAGACGACGTTGATATCCGGCGCGTCGAGTATCTTCTGCGTCTCCTCGATGATCTTCTCTTCTTCCTTCGTATAACCGCTCTTCTCTACATCCCCGATGAGCGGAATACAATTGAAAGCGATCTGCTTGGGGAACACCTTCACCTGCGGCGGTGCGCCCCTGGCGTCGGCCTTCGTCTGCTCGTTCAGTTCGTCGAGCGCCTCCCGCCCCGCGCCCGATACCGACTGGAACGACGTCACGACCACGCGTTCGATCGCCACCGCGCGAGCGATCGGAGCGAGCGTCATCAACAGCACGATCGCCGTGCAGTTCGGACACGAAACGAGCGGCGTCGCGGAGGTCACCAGTCCCCCGTTGATTTCCGGAACGACGAGCGGAACGCCCTTTTGCATGCGGAAAGCCGTCGTGTTATCGACGACCCGGCAGCCCGCCTCGATCGCCCTGGGAACGAGTTCCCTGCTCACGGGCGCCCCGGCGGTGAAGAGGCCGATATCGATGCCGCGGTAATCGGTCTTGTACGCGTCGCGCACCGTCCACTCGCGGCCGAAGGCCTCGACCTTCTTATCTGCCGAGTGCTCCGTCGCGATCGGAACGTACTCGCCGACGGGAAAGCGCCGTTCTTCGAGCACCTTCACCATGGCGTGACCGACGACGCCCGTGGCGCCGACGATGGCCACGCATTTCTTACGAGTTTCGTTCATCGAATCTGCGTCCTCTCGCCTTCCTTGGCAATTCCTCTGCGCTTCGTTCGGGTTCGATCGAGGGCGGTCGAGAGTCTCGACGAG
Source organism: uncultured bacterium (assembly GCA_964645735.1). GTDB lineage: Bacteria > Krumholzibacteriota > Krumholzibacteriia > WVZY01 > WVZY01 > CAZYCB01. Next base: position 6,517 of record CAZYCB010000007.1, read on the forward strand.
GGGCAACGTATCACGCGCCAACGCGGCGTGTCAATGCTGGGGCCGGGCGCGCCTTTCGGCTTCGGCGCCGAAGGCTCGGCTGCGCGGGGAGAAGGGCAACAACCGCTTGACACTCTCTTTTTGCGCGTGGAATAGTCGGACCATCGATCCGCGTTGCCCGGGGCGCGTCACCCGGCCCCGCCTGCTGCAGCCGCCGAATGACGCGCCGACGGACGTCTGGGAGCACATTTCGTAAGAGGACACGATGAAAAGAATCATTCTCGGAATCTGTCTCGTTGGCGCGGCGGTGGTCACCGCTCTTTCGGGCAGCGCGCAAAGCCCCGGCCGCTATCGATCGCTGTTCGCCGCTGCGGGCTCGCGCGACAGCCTTCTGAACCTCGCCGTGTGGGAAGACGGCCGCGTCACCGGAGGCGGGCGGCTCTTCAGGTATCTCGCGTCATCGAACCCGCTGATACGGCAGCGCACCGTCCAGGTGATCGGAAGAATCCAGGATCCGCAGGACGTCGCGCAGATACTCCCTCTCCTCAAGGACGGCGATGATGGAGTCGTCCGCGAAACGGTTTTCGCTCTGGGTCAGATCGGGTCGGCTGAGGCCGTGCCCGCGCTTCTCGAGCTGAACCTGGCGGCCCCGCCGGAGACACAGGAGTTCGTTGCGGAAGCCCTCGGAAAGATCGGCGGCAGCGAGGCGCTTGGCGCGCTCAAGGAGATGCTCCACGCCTTCCAGCCCGCGGTAAGGGCGGCGGCCGTCGAAGGGCTCGCGCGCGCGGCGGATCCCACATCCTCTCACGCGCTTCTCGTGGCGCTCCACGACGGCGACTCCGATGTAGTGTGGCGCGCTCTCTACGCCATCGAGAAGGTGGATTTCCCCGAAGCGCAGAACGTCGTGATCCCCTTTCTCGACAACGAGAGCGCGGTCGTGCGCGCGTACGCGGCCCGTACGCTCGGCAAGAAGAAGTCGAAGAACGCTGTCGGCCCGCTGTTGAAAAAGCTCGACGACCGCGACCCCGCCGTCGTCATCAATTCGATCGGCGCCCTCGAGCAGATACTCGAGAACTCGAAGAACTCCGACGTCGTCACCCCGCTGGGGACGGTCCTCCAGAAACACCCGAACCTCCAGGTGAGACGCGCGGCCGCCGCCGCGCTGGGGAGCAACGGGCACAAGAACGCGAAGGACTACCTCGCTCAATCGATTCTCGACAAGAGCGTCGGAGTGCGTATCGAGTCGTACAAGGCGATCGCGAAAACGCTCGGGAAGGACGGCTCGCAGTTCATCTCGAACGGTACGAACGACGGAGAGAGACTCGTGCGCGCGTCGGCGATCGAAGCCTACGGGATCGCTCGCGACGAGAACGCGGTGGACGAACTCATACGCGCGTCGGCGAAGGACAAAGACCCCTTGATCCGCGCCGCTGCCGTGCGGGGTCTCGCCCACTTTCGCTCCGCGAGAGCCGCCGCCGCCCTCGTGGAGAGGCTCCGTGATTCCGACTGGGTCGTCGTCACGGAGGCGGTGACCGCCCTCGGCGACCTCGACGTGAAGAGCGCGGTCCCGAGCCTCATCGCGACGTACGTCGCGCGAAAGGAAAGAGTCGACGTCGATGTCCGCCTGGAAGTCCTCGCGGCTCTCAAGAAGATGCGCGCCTCGCGGGGACTCGAGCTGACGGACGGGGCGATCCAGGACTCCGACCGGCGCGTCCGCATCGCCGCCAAGGAGCTGCTCGAGGCGCTGGGCGCGCCGGTGCCCGAGATGAAGAGCGACCGGCAGATCTCCGAGGAACGTTTCACGCCCAAGAAAAAAACCGACCTCGCGCCTCCCTTCGGCACGAAGCGCGGGGTGATCAAGACGAGCCGCGGCACCATCGAGATCGAAATTTACGGGGACGACGCGACGCAGACTGCGGCGACGTTCCTCAAGCTCGCGCAATCCGGGTTCTACGACGGCCTCACCTTCCACCGCGTCGTTCCCAACTTCGTCATCCAGGGCGGCTGCCCGCGGGGCGACGGGTGGGGAGATCCCGGTTTCACGATCCGCGCCGAGATCAACGCGCACCGCTACGATCGCGGATGCATCGGTATCGCCGACTCCGGCAAGGACACCGGAGCAAGCCAGTTCTTCATCACGCAATCGCAGCAGCCTCACCTCGACGGCCGCTACACGGTGTTCGGTCGCGTGACGAAAGGGATGGAAGTCGTCGACGAGATCGATCAGGGAGATACGTTCAAGGTCGAGATCGAAAGCGGTCCGTGAAACGGGGCTAGAGCAGTCCCGCCGCGTATTGTTTCTGTATGTCGGCGAGGGCCATCCGGTGGGCGATGAACGCGACATCCGCGGGAAGCCCGTTCAGCTCGATGAACCTCGCCTCGCTCGCATCGTCGCCGCACATCACCTCTCCCCCGACCCTGCGGCCCGCGTAGAGAATGAGAACGACGGCCGTTCTCGGATCATCGAACGCCGAGTACACGTTGAAAAGCCGGGAAAGGTCGACATCGAGGTTCGTCTCTTCCTTCATCTCGCGGACAGCGCAGGAAGGGGCGTCCTCTCCCGCCTCGATGAATCCCGCCGGGAGGGTCCACATGCCGACGCGCGGCTCGAACTTCCTTCGCACGAGGAGGACCCGTGCGTTCTCGATGAGGATGACGCCCGCTGCGGGCACCGGATTGCGGTAGTGAACGAACTCGCACGACGAACATACCATTCGAGTCTGACGTTCGAGTTCTCTTTCGACGAGCGGTTTTCCGCAGAGCGGACAGAAGGCGTATGACTTTCCGATCATGGTTGTTTTCTAGCCCCCGTTGTATCCGGCGCTGCCGCGCCCGGTTCCGATGACGGCGGAGCGGAGAAATCCAGCCGGCCGAGCAGCTTGCGCCACTCCTCCTCGGCTTGCTTCGCCGAGACCACGTAGACCCGTTGGAACGCGGCGTCGAACTCCGCCGTGCTGTGCGTCACGTTCGCCTCGCGGTGCAAGTCGAGGAACTTCGCCGGCCCGCCGATTTCCATGAGGTACCCGACGAACGATGCGGCCGCGGGGGCGAGGCGGTCCGGATCGATCTTCCACGACGTGCCGGGGTCGGTCATCGCGATGAGATCAGGGAGTTTATTCTCGTTGAGGAGCTCCTGCGCCACCTGGAGTACCGGCCGTCCTTTGTAGTTCTGCATGAGGTAGAATGCGGTCCCCTCCGTGAGAGCGAAGGGCAGCACGCCGTACGGCTTGGTGATGATGTGGATGATCTCATGATCATCGACGGGGTCGATCATGTGAACTTCCTTCTCGTCCCAATACGATTTCTTCTCCGTCTTCACGCCCACCACATCGGAGAGCGTCGCGCTGTCCGGATAGAAGTACGAGTTGATCCTGGGCTTCTCCGCGTCGGCGATACCGAGCCGCGAACAATAGTGGTCGAAGAGCTCTTGCTGGAACTCCCGCGAGCCTTCGGGGTACTCCGTTCCGGAGAGCCAGTGAAACGTGAAGCTCTTCGACTCGCTCGTGTTCCACGCGAGGTCCTCGGCCACCTCGACAGAGATCCCGTCGAACCAGATCTTGCCCTCCATTCCGAGAGCGCAGTGGAAATCCACACGCGCCGTCGTGACGGGGATCCGGAAAACGCGGTCCTCCACGATCCACTCGCCCGATGTCCCCGTTCTCCGCGGCGACCGAAAATCGTAGAAACGCGAGGACTCGGTGCGGCTCCCGCTGGCGTCGTAACACGTGAGGGCGAAGTTTGCCTGCGGGTACTGCTCGCTTCCCTGCGTCACATTCAGCGTCTTGATCGCCCCACGGACGCGAAGCCGCTTGACGTCTTTCACGTTGAAAGACTGCACCAGCGTGTAGAACCGGCGTGTGTCTTGCGTGGCGAGGAAGTAGAACGAGTTCTTTCCGTCGTACGCCCGTTCTTCATCGATGCCCCATTCGGGCGGAAGGTCCGATTCGAGCCCCCTGAAGGGCCGGAGTTCCCAGCCTGCGGGAATACCTTTGGACACCTTATCGAACGAGCCGTTGTAGATGAGATTCTTTCCCCGGGGAGTCTCCTTTTTTCCGCAGCCGTAAAGCGGAATCCCTGCAGCCAGACAGAGAGCCAGGAGAAAGGCCGCGACCTGGAGAGAACGCCATTTTCTCATTAGCGGAAAGTCCTCCACCCACGGAGATCGTGGGGATACGAGTAACTGATTTCGACCGGCATGCGCGCCGACAGAAGGAGAGCGGACCGCATCCTCTGCCGGCGATTCACTCACTTTTCCGATGTGTCTTTCCCCGTCCTCTTCTCGATCGACACGAGCACGTACTCCGTTCCGCTCGCGGTCGCATCGATCGAGGCGATGGTCCCGTCATCGGCGTTCGCGAAAACATCGGCGGCGGGAGTAGCACCCGCAGAGTACCTGTAGTGAACCATTCTCCCCACCGCCGACGGCACTCCCGAAACGCCCTTCGGTTCGACGAACGTCGTATCGCCCACGAGTTCGAGCGACACGTCCGTCGTCGCGACCCCCAGCGGATCGAACGCGTGAAACATCTGCTTGCCGCCGGCGCTTCGGTCGTACCGCTCGATCACCGCCGCAATGTGCTGGCCGATGTTGCCTTCCACGAAAAGACACCCCGTCGGAAGTTCGAGGATCCGCCTTCTCTCGTCGGCCCCCTGCCTCTCGGATACGACGGCCACGTTCGCGTACATGTTCACGACGACTTCCCTCACCGTCTCGCCGTCGGACATCTGCACGCGGCGGTGCGTGTAGTACGACCTGGGGAAACCCGAATCCTCCTCGATCTCGAGCTTGTTGTTGCCCGAAACGGTCACTCCCTCGCCCTCCGCCACATCGAAAACGGACTCGTAGACCACCGTGTTGTTGCTCATGTACGTCCGCATGAAATCTTCCCGTCCGGCCGGGCTTCCCGACTTTCGCACCTCGAACGCCCCCTGCACCGTGTAACGAACCTCGACCGGCGGAAGTTCCATCTTTCCGCCGCCCCCGAGGACCCCGCCCGGAAAAAAGGCGAGGACGGCCGCTGCGGCGCCTATCGACGCCGGACTACGCACCCTTGACCTCCTCGAAGACCTGCCGCAGAAAATCCGCCGGCGGCACCGAGGCGGGAAGCCGCGCCGTCGCGAATCGACCCTTTCCTCCCCCCGTCCCGCCGAGCGATTTCGCTCGGTTCACGACCGCGGCCGCGATGTCCACATCGAGGTCGTCCGACGCGTTGCAGACAACGAGACCGGCGCCCGAACCGAGGAGGCCCACCGTGCTCTTCTTGGCCTTGAGGGAGGAGCCGAGAAGACGGAGGTATTCGTCGTCCGCGTCGCCGATTACCTCGACGACGTACGACCGGCCGGTGTGCTGCGTAGCGTTTCCGTGGAGGCGATCCGCTTCGTACGCGGCGAGCTTCTTCGACACTCTCGCCGCGTCCTTGCGGAGCCTCTGGTTCTCCGTCTCGAGCTTTCCTATCTTCTCTTCGACGGCTTCGATGGACGTGGTGAAGCGGTTCGCGAGGTTCTTGACGATGTCGTGCTTTTTCGCGAAGTCGTGGAACGCCCGCTTTCCGGCGATGAAGTGGACGCGGTAGACGCCCTTCGTCTTCTCGTATCTGAGGATCTTGATGACGCCGATCTCTCCCGCGCGCCGCACGTGCGTACCGCAGCAACCCACCGTGTCGAATCCTTCGACATGGACGAGGCGCACGTCGACGACGTCCTTCGAGAGGGGTTTGCGCAGCGTCGCGCTCGCCGCCGCCGCGGCTTCTCCCGTGAGGATCGCAACGGGCTTGTCCTGCCACACGATCGAATTGGCGAGCCTCTCCGCTCTCGCAACGATCTCGTCATCGGGCGCGGGGCCGTCGAGATCGATCGTGCACACTTCTTCGCCGAGGTGAAACGAGACAGTCACGAGCTTTCCGCTTTCGATGAACGCCCGCGAGAGGATGTGCTGACCGGTGTGCTGCTGCATGTGATCGAATCGCCGGTTCCAATCGATCCGGCACGCGGCCCGCCCCGGCGCCACGGGAGACGCGAGATAGTGGAGGACGATACCGGCCTCGTCCTCCTGTACGTCCACGACGTCGGCGCCGCCGAGAGTCCCCCTGTCGGCGGGCTGACCGCCGGATTCCGGGTAGAAGTAAGTTCTGTCGAGACGCGCGGCGATTCGCCCGCTCTCGTCGCGATCGCACGCGAGAACAGTCGCTTCGAATGACGCGGTGTAGGGATCTGTGAGGTAGAGCTTCTCGGTCCGAGCGTCCGTGTTCATTATGATTGTTTGGGGTGCGAGTACCTTCGGACTACCCGGTTCTTCTCGTCCAGCAGGACGATCTTGGGAGAGAAAGTTTTGACGTCTTCTTCGGGGATGGACACGAAGGCGAAGATGATGACCTGGTCCCCCACCTGGCCGAGACGAGCTGTGGCGCCATTGAGCTGGATCTCGCCGGACCCGCGGATGCCCTTGATAACGTACGTTTCGAACCGGTCACCCGTGTTGACGTTCGCGACGAGCACTTTTTCGAATTCGTGGAATCCAACCTCTTCCATGAGGGCCTCGTCGACGACGATGCTGCCCTCGTAGCGCGTGTCCGTGCCCGTCACCGTGCCGCTATGGAGTTTGGATTTGAGAACCGTGATGAACATCATCGAAAAACACCTCGGCTGCGATCCTCGCGCCGCAGCCGCCTAATATAATACGCCCGCAGGACCCCTTCCACAAGCGGAACTTGGGGGCTCAAGCCCGCCCGCGGCGACGCCCGCGGCGAGCGAGGGGACCCGTAACGAGACCGAAGAGGACCACGGCCCCCGATGCGAGAAGAACGGCCTTGCTCCCGTGCTGCGTGTAGAACGTCTTCCCCTTCACGGGAGATATTTCTCCGACGAGAAAACCTTCCTCGTTCATCGCGAGCTTGTTGACGACCCGGCCCACCGGATCCACGATCATGGTGACCCCCGTATTGCCGCTTCGCACGAGAAAGCGTCTGTTTTCGACGGCCCTGACGATCGCCATATCGCTGTGCTGGTACGGACCCGGAGTGCTGCCAAACCACCCGTCGTTCGTGATGTTCACGAAAACGTCCGCGCCCGACGCCACACTCCTTCGCGAGAGTTCGGAGAAGGTCGACTCGAAACATATCAGCGGAGCGAGATTTCCCACCGGAGACGGAAGGGGCGGCCTCTCCGCCCCAGGCTGGAAATTGGCCTGCCCGAAATCGATCTTTTGCAGGAACCTGAACTTCCAACCGAAGGGGATCACTTCTCCGAACGGCAGCAGGTGGATCTTGTCGTACTGGGCGTACGCCCCGTCCGGGCTGAACAGCGCGGAAGAATTGTAGAAGTTGATGGTCCCTTTGGGGCCGTCGCGCCTCGCGTCGAGAAATCCGATGAAGATTCCCGTACCCGTCGATTGCGCGAGCTCGTCCAGCCGCCCTCTGTACTTGCCGCTGTAGCGGACATACACGGGGGCGGCGGTTTCGGGAAACACGACGAGACCCGGCCTGAAACCGGCGGCCTGGCGCGTGAGGCGTTCGATCAAATCGAACGTCGAGTCGACGAACTCGGGCTGCCACTTGACGGCGAGGTCGATGTTCGGCTGGGCGAGAGCGACAGTGAACCGCTTGTCCGACTTCTCCGCGTCGAAGCGATCGATCGCAGCCTTTCCTCCGAGGACGTTGCCTGCGAGAAGGGCGGTGCCGGCGGCGATGAGAAGCGTCTTCTTCCCCAGCCCCGCCGAAAGCAAGGCCCCGCTCCAGAACACGTTGATCATGACGATGAGCGCGCCGAGCCCCAGCACGCCGACGAGGGCGGCTCCCTGCATCATCGCGGGGTAGCGGACGAGCGAATAGCCGAGCGATCCCCAGGGAAAACCGAACTCTCCGCTCGAACGAATCCATTCGACGAGAACCCAGAGCGCCGGGCCGAGGAGAGCGGCGAAGAGCACTCTGCCGCGGCCGATGACGCGCAGCAGAAGAAAGAACAATCCCGGATACAGCGCGAGATAGAGAACCAGTACGATGGTCGCTGGCGCCATGAGCCAGGGGACCGTGATGCTCGCCGCAGGGGAGAGCTTGACGATCCACCAGAGATGCGCGGCGAAAAACACCACACCGAAGAGGTGCCCCGTCTTGAAAAAGACGCGCGGCGAGTTCGTTCCGCGGTGGAGCGCCACGAGGACGGGGACGAGAGCCACACAGCTCGCCGGCCCGAAGGAGAGGGGAGGAAAAGCGGCGGCGAGGAGCAGACCGGATGCGATCGCGGGCAGCGCCAGACCGAGGGGGAGGAACGACTTCAAGGGCGAGAGCCTCATGGAACGAACGAGACCTCTTTGCCCTCGCGTTCGGACTCGTACATCGCGTCGGTGATCTTCAACACACCCACCGCTTCGTCACCCGGCGTGAGGGGTTTCTTCTTTCGCTGGATGCACTCGATGAAGTGGTTGATCTCCGCCTGGTAGCTCTCTCTATAGTAGTTGCGCTGTCTGTCGAGTGTCGGCGTGACGTTCACCAGGTGCCCGTGCAGCGCCTTGTGCACTCTCAGAGGGTGGAGATTCGCCCCCCCCTTCGTCCCGTGGATTTCCAGATACGAGTGGTCCTTCGGTTCGAGAAGATTCCACGTCACTTCGAGAATGAGAGAACTTCCCCCCGCGAAACTCACCATCGCGCAAGCGGTGTCTTCGACGCCCCCCCGTCCCTTCCGTCCGAAAGTGCTGCACGTCACGCGCGTCGGTTTCTTTAGCCCCGCCACCCAGATGGCGAGATCCATCACGGGCATGCCCAGATCGAGAAGCGCGCCCCCGCCCGATTTCCGCTGATCGATGAACCACTCGCGCTCTAGCCAGTCCCTCGAGATTCGCTGCCAGCCCGCCTTGACGAGCTGAACCGTTCCCAGCTCGCCCTGCTTGACGAACGTCCTCAGGATCTCGACGTCGCGCCGAAAACGATTGTTCATCGCGACCATGAGGATTCCGCCGGTCTCCTTCGCCGTCTCGACCATCTTCTCGGCTTCCGCCGCGGTGCGGGCCAGCGGTTTTTCGCAGAGCACGTGACGTCCCGACCTCAGCGCCGCGATCGCCATCGGAGCGTGGAGATAGTTCGGCGTGCAAATATCGACCGCGTCGACCTCCTCCTTCTCGAGCATCACGGTGAAATCATCGTAGGCCCGGCTCACCCCGAACTGCTTCTGGAGGACCGAGCATTTGACCGTGTCCTCGTCGACCAGCGCGACGAGCTCCGCGCCGGGGAGGTTCTGGTACGCGGGGAGATGGGCGACCTGGGCAACGTTACCCGTTCCGACGAGCGCGACTCTTACTTTCTTGTCTGTCATGACTGGCTCCGGCGGCATTTTGACGACATCGCTCCTGCGAAGACCGCTGCGGGCGATTCTAGAACAAAACCGCTTCGGTGTAAATGCTCACCTGGGCCTTTCAGACGGGATCCCGCGGTCCAGGGTCCTCTCTCACGATGCCGTACCGCTTGATCTTTTTGAGAAGCCCCTGGCGCGACAGCCCCAGATCCCTCGCCGTCTGCGATTTGTTCCAGTTCGTCCTGGCGAGCGTCTTTCTGACAAGACTTTCTTCGAGGTATCCGACGGCTCGCGGCAGCGGAGATTCGTAGAGGAGGTTCACGTTGACTGGTTCGGCGCTTACCCTGCGAGCGATCCGATCCGAGAGCATGTGGGGTGCGAACTCCGCGGCGTTCGGGTAGAGTACGACGAGACGCTCGACTTCATTCTCGAGCTCGCGGATGTTGCCGGGCCACGTGTATCGCGACAGGATGGAGAGCGTCTCGTCGCGTATGGTCCGTCGGGGACACCCCCTGACCTCCAGAAAGTGATCGATGAGTTCGGCGATCTCGCAGACCCGTTCGCGGAGCGGCGGGACGCGAAGCCCGAGGACATTGAGACGGTAATAGAGGTCGAGGCGGAACTTGCCCTTGTCGATCCACTCGTCGATATCCACGTTCGTGGCCGACACGATCCGGACGTCCACGCGTCGGACCTGTGCCGTTCCCATCCTTCGTATCTCCCTGTCCTGCAGCACGCGCAGAAGCTTGGCCTGTATGAAGGGTGGGATTTCGCCGATCTCGTCGAGAAAGAGCGTGCCCCCATCGGCTTGCTCGAAAAGCCCCGCGTACGACTGGATCGCTCCCGTGAACGATCCCTTGCCGTGTCCGAAGAGTTCGCTCTCGAGAATACCGGGGTTGAGGGCGGCGCAATTGACCGGAACGAACGGACGACTCGACCTCCGGCTGCACGAGTGGAGATTTCGCGCGATGAGTTCCTTGCCCGTCCCGCTCTCGCCCGTGATGAGCACGCTGGAGAACGCATCCGCCAAACGAAGGATCGAGTCGCGCAGCTTGGCGATCGCCGCGGACGATCCGACAATCGGGGGGTTGAGCCTCGTGCGTAAGGAGTCCAAGAACTGTGCGATGGTGTAATGTTTGACGCGCTCTGCACCTGTTCGGCGGCCAGCCGTGAGAGGTTTCCATCGCAATATCGGTGCCACGGCGGCGAGAACGCCCCTACTAACAAACACGATGCGGGACAATCGGTTGCACGCGGCGCCCGTGCCGGGATCGCACGAGAGGCTCTCCACCGCACCGGCTGCGGTGTCATGCCTCGAGGGAGCAACGTGCTGAATCGATCGTTAAGCAGGAGACTCTCGAAGAACAGGTTGTCAAGTTCTTGACGGGGCCTCGTGAGCAAGTGGGTGCGCTAGAGGGTCGTCGAGAGCCCTTCGCGGGAGCGAGCGAGGATCGTCCGGCGCGGGTGGCGGCCACGGGCGTCCGCGCCCGCGCGCAGCGCTTGCGAGCACGGCCGCGCGCGGATGGCCGGTAGCCCCCGCGGCAGTTCGTCGCTACTCTCTGATGATCCCGTACTCCGTGACGTTCATCTCCCGCACGTCGCCGCGGTTCGTGTTTATCGCGAGCTGCCTGTCGCCCACGATCCAGATCTTCGCGCCCTGGTACGCCATCAGCACGGCCTTGAATTCTCCCTCGATCATCCACGTCGAGCCGTCCTCGGCCTTCACAGCCACCGCCTCGGGGGGCGTGAAAACCACGTAGCCCACGATGGGACGTTCCCCCGTCGGAAGCGGGAGCAGCTCGTACGCCGCGACCGAAAGCGCCGGTGTGTCGCCTTTGACTTCGGGGAGGACCTTCGCCGTTACACTGACCCGCATTTCGCTGAGGTTCTTGAGCTCTTCGGCTACAGGCGATGTGTCGATCATGTACGCCTTTCCGTCCTTGCCTTCGAGGAGAAGGAGAGCGAACGGCAAGCTTCCCCGAAGAGATATCTTCCCCTCGACGCGAACCGTATCCCCCGCCGACCCGCCGTGACCCTTGGAACCGCCGCAGCCGCCAAGAACCGCCGAGGCGAGGACGAGCGAAAGACACGCGAGGATGGAGGCTAGACCGATTCTCATCGTTTTCGATTTCGTTCGATGCTTCACGGGACACCTCTACTTCGTCCGTACGACTATGACGCGGAGCTTGGCGCTCGAACTGGTCGACACGCGAAGGTCCAGAGCAGGCGACGCGGCGCCCGCGACGCGGTAGTAATTTCCGGCTACGCTCCGGACCGTTCCCGTGAACGCCCCGTCCGCCGCATTCCGGTCCGTCACGAAAAGATCGTCGAAATCGTTCTGCAGATCGAACGACGTGAACTCGTATCTCCCGTCGTTCGTGATCCCGCGGTCGCTCAGGTAGAGCGCCGCGAGATACTCTCCGACCGACGTGTAGAAGTTCTTGTGTGTGACGTACTCCACCGAAGAGATGCCAGTGGCGTTGTACTCGACCATCGTTCTCAGGATCCCTTCGCCAAGTTGATCGCAGAGGTATCTGAGAAAAAGAAACACGCCGCCCCGTTGCTCAAGTGTGTCAACGTTGTTCGGCCGCAGTTCTGCGTTTCCGAGGATGGAATGCGCGTACGATTCGGCAAGATAGAGGTTGGCTCGGCGGATGTTCTGTGTGTCGATGGTATTGACATCCTCCGCCATGTGAGCCATTCCTTCTTCGAGCCAGGTTTCCTGTATGTAGCTGAAATCCGTGCCTCCACCGAACTCCCACAACCGGTATCCGATGCTGATCATGTGCTCGAATTCGTGCGCGAGGGTCCCCGGCGAGACGCTTTGCACGAGTTCCTTCGAAAAGGTGTTTCCGAGCGTCCCGGCCGGATCGGGAACCAGGAGATAGAAGATCT
>CAZYCB010000008.1:0-3967 GCA_964645735.1 uncultured bacterium
CAGCGAGGCCGAGATCCCGAGCCACAAGCTGATGCTCCGCGCCGGAATGATCAAGAAGCTCACCGGAGGGGTGTACACTTTTCTGCCCCTGGGCTTCCGCGTCCTCAATAAGATCGAGAACATCGTGCGCGAGGAGATGGATCGGATCGGGTGTCAGGAGATCCTCATGCCCGTGCTCCATCCCGCGGAGCTCTACGAACAAACGGGCCGGCTGCAGCATTTCGGTCCAGAGCTTTTCAAGCTCACGGACAGAAAGAACCGCCCCTTCGCCCTGGGCCCGACCCACGAAGAGGTCGTCACCGATCTCGCGCGGAGCGAACTCAAGAGTTACCGCCAGCTGCCCCAGACCCTCTATCAGATCCTCACCAAGTTCCGCGACGAGATACGGCCCCGCTTTGGCGTTATGCGCGCGCGCGAATTCATCATGAAGGACGCGTACAGCTTTCACGACTCGTACGAGTCTCTCGCGGAGACCTACGCGCAGATGGCCGCGGCTTACGGCCGGATCCTCAGCCGCTGTGAACTCGTGAACGCGATGGTCGAGGCCGACGCCGGCGCGATCGGCGGCGAGGTGAACCACGAGTTCGTCGTCTTCACCGATGAAGGCGAGAGCGAGATCTTCACGTGCGCGTGCGGGTACACGGCGAACTCCGAAAAGGCGGAGAGCCTCGGGAAACCCCCAAAGGCCAGGGAGAAGGCCGCCGCGTCTCCGGAACTCGTGGAGACACCCGGCCAGAAAACAATCGACGAGGTGAGTTCGTTCCTGCGCGTCGATCCGTCGCAGCTCGTCAAGACGCTGCTCTACAAATCCCGCGACAATGTCGTCGCGGCACTCATTCCCGGGGACCGCGTTCTGAACGAAACGAAGCTCGCGAAGCTCCTCGGCGACCCGCAGTTCGAACCGCTCCCCGACGATGAGGTGCAGAAAGTCACCGGGGCCGTGGCGGGATTCGCCGGTCCCGTGGGGCTATCCGCAGGCGTACGCGTCATCGCGGATACGTTCCTCGACGCGTACGACGGGATGGTTGTCGGCGCGAACAGAACCGACGCACACCTCCGGGGGGTGAAGATGGGAAGGGATTTCCGTCCGACGGAGAGCGCGAGCATCAGCCAGGTAGAAGCGGGAGACACGTGCAAACGATGCGGGAAAAGCCAACTCGTGTCGCGGCGCGGCGTCGAACTCGGCCACATTTTCAAACTCGACACGAAATACAGCAAGAGCATGGGGGCGACATTCCTCGACGCGGAGGGCAAGCAGAGGGAGTTCATCATGGGCTGCTACGGATTCGGCGTGTCGCGGGCCGTGGCGGCGGCGGTCGAGGCCCATCATGACGACGTGGGGATCGTTTGGCCGGCATCCCTCACTCCGTTCCACGCGATCGTACTTCCCGTGAACGTCGGGGATGCTGCGACGATGAAAGTTGGAGAAGAGCTCTACGCCGAACTCACCGGTGCGGGCTGGGAGATCCTGTTCGACGATCGGGACGTTCGTGCCGGGTTCAAGTTCAAGGACGCCGACCTTGTGGGAATCCCGGTCAGGATCACTCTCGGGGAACGGAACCTCAAGGAAGGGAAGATCGAGATCCATTACAGAAAAGACCACCGCTCCGAACTCGTCGAGCGTTCGGCCGTCGCCGCTATCCTCGAGAAGTTCTACGCGCCCGTGAGGTGATGGAGGGAGCCGGTCCGGCAGGCGGCGAGACAAAAACGATCCCGCCGGTTCCCGCACACAGGCGTCGCCCGGTGACAAGGACCGGCGGGCAAGAAAACGCTATTCGCAGATCAGCTTTTCGGCTTGCGTGTCGAGCGCGACTTCAAACGCGCGGCCTTGTTGCGGTGGATGATCCCGCGATTCATCGCCTTGTCGAGCACCGCCTGGATTTCGCGAGCGGTTTCTTCGGGTTTCTCCGCTATTTTTTCGCGGAGATCTTTCAACGTCGATTTCAACGTGCTCTTCGCCGCCCGGTTCCGGCCCTGCCGCTTGAGATTCGTTTTGACGCGTTTCTTCGCCGATTTATGCTTTGGCATACAGTGATCCTCCTCATATAATTCTCGAAAGTCGCATTTGAACCTAACATCGGCCGGCGGCCGAGTCAAGGGAAAGCTGTGGGCGATACGCTGGATACGGCTCTCGATCAGTTCCTCGACTACCTGGTGAGCGAGAAGGGTCTGCTTGCCAACAGCCTGGCCGCGTACGCACGTGACCTCAGGGCCTATATCGACACGCTCGAGGGATTGGGGGTTGGGGCGACCTCGGGGATAACAGGCGAGGCGGCCGAGCTCCATATGGTGAAGCTCTCGAGACGGGGCCTGTCGCCGGCCTCGAGATCTCGCGCGCTTTCCGCCATCAGGCACTTTCACAAATTCCTCCTGAGGGAAGGCGCCGCGCGCGACGACGTCACATCCGGGCTTTCGCGCCCGAAGCGGTCGAAGCGGATCCCCAAGGTGCTCAGCGTGGAACAGGTGGAGCGGCTCCTGGAGACCCCCGAAGCGGACACGCTCGGGCTCAGGGACCGCGCGATGTTCGAAATGGCATACGCGGCGGGCCTGCGCGCTTCGGAACTTTGCGGCCTCACATTCGAACAGGTTCTCGAGAAGGAACGACTCCTCGTCGTCGAGGGAAAAGGGAAGAAGCAGCGCGTCGTCCCGTACGGGCGGCCGGCGGCCAAGGCGCTAGCCGCGTACCTCTCGCACTCGCGTCCCGAACTGGCAAAACACGGGAGTTCTTCGTTCGTGTTTCTCAACCATCGCGGCGCGAGGATGTCGCGGGTGGGCTTCTTCAAAAGGCTGAGGATGCAGGCGAAGCGCGCCGGGATACAGCGGGATGTGAGCCCGCACGTGCTGCGGCATTCATTCGCGACGCATCTCCTCCAGGGGGGGGCGGATCTTCGCTATGTGCAGGAGCTCCTGGGACACGCGGACATATCGACGACTCAGATCTACACGAGTGTCGACAGGCGCCACCTGGTGGAAGTCCATCGGGCGTTTCACCCACGCGCATAGATCGGAAGAAGCGGTGGGGCGGTCCTGTGGTCTGGACTGACGCCGAGCTCGACTTCCAGGACGGCTGGTCTTCCCCCGGCAACACTCCTTGACACTCGCCATATGCCTGCATAGAATCGGTCGGAAGCGCGCGCACCGATGCTGCGCGCCAACGTGAGTAAACAAGAACGCCAGCGACCAGAAGAGAGAAGACGTGAACGACGCGCGGGGGAACACGTACAAGGCCGATCTCGAGGGAATCAAGGCTCCGCTCGGCGTTCTCCTCTATCTGATCAAGCGCGACAGCATCGATATCTACGATATCCCCATCGCCAAGATCAACAAAGATTACCTCGGCTATCTCGACCTCATGGAAGAGCTGCAGATGGACCTCGCCGGAGAGTTCTTCGTCCTCGCGGCGACGCTGATGAGGATCAAGGTCCAGATGCTTCTGAGGCGCGACGACGAGGTGGAGGATCCTCGCGAAGAACTGGTGAGGAATCTCGTCGAGTACAAGAGGATCGTCGAGGCGGCCCGTTCGCTGAAGGAGATGGAGGACCAGCGTCTGAAGATGTTCACCCGTCCGGTCCCGCAGAACGAAAAAGAACTCCGTGCGGAGCCGACGTTCGAGCTCACCCTCTACGAGGTCATGCGGGCGTTCCGCGAGATCATGTCCCACTTCGACGCGGAGGACGTGTCGGAGATACGGCCCGAGGAGTTCACGATCGAGGAGAAGATAGACGGGGTGGTGGCAAGGCTCAGGGACGAGAGCCAGGTGACCTTTCGGGAGCTTTTCTCCGGGTCGTCTTCGAGGCTCGAGATGGTCGTGACGTTCATGGCGATTCTCGAACTGATGAAGCGGGCGTTCATCAAATGCCGGCAAGAAGGGGCGTTCGGCGAGATCTGGATCTACCGCAGGGAGGATCAACCCGCCGGCGGCTACGCGGACGAACCCCAAACGGCCGAACCCTAGAGAGCGGAGACC
>CAZYCB010000009.1:0-3809 GCA_964645735.1 uncultured bacterium
CTCTATCCCGTCCATCCCCGACATCCTGATGTCGGTGATCACCAGATCGAACTTGGCGCCCTTGAACTGCTCCAGCGCCTTCGCCCCGCTGGCCACCGTCGTGATCTGGTATCCCTCCTTGCGGAGCATGATGGACAGGAACTGGCACATGCTTTTCTCGTCGTCTACGATGAGTACTCTTTCTCCGGCCATTCAGATTCCCCCGTTGTCTTTCCGTTCCGCGGCTACAGCGAGCCGACGGAACTCAACTGTTCGCTAACACACTTTCTCTTGTCGCTTCTGCGGGCTGGGAGAACGACCGAGAACTCGGCGCCTCCTCCGACCCGGTTTCGAGCCTCTATTCTGCCTCCATGTGCTTCCACGATTTTGTTCGCGATGGCCAATCCGAGCCCGGTTCCTCCCTCTTTGGTGCTGAAGAAGGGCTCGAAGAGGTGCGTGCGCGCCTCATCCCCGATGCCGCAGCCCTCGTCTTGAAAAACGATCCTCGCCCCTCCGTCCGCGGTCTTCTTTGTCTCGACGACGAGTCTTCCCGACCCGCCCATAGCCTCGCACGCGTTGATGGCGAGGTTCAGCATCACCTGCTTCATCTGCTCCTCGTCGAACTCCACCACGACGTCGCTTTGAGTGCGAACTTCCGTTTCCACTCCGCTCTTCATCGCCGGATTGTTGCCGAGGAGCGTGACGACGTCGCCGAGACATTTGGACACCGAGACGGGCCGCCGTGTCGGCGGTCTCAACCGGGCGAACTCCAGAAAGTCGCTGATGATCCTGTTCAGCCTGTCCGACTCCTGCATGACGAGCTGCATCAGCCGCTTGTCGTCCCCGGACAGCTCCAGTTCGTTGTACAGCATCTCGATCGAACCGCTGATCGAGGCGAGCGGATTTCGAATCTCGTGTGCGATTCCGGCGGAGAGCTCCCCGATCGCGGCCAGCCGGTCCGCCTTCCTCATCCTCTCCTCCATCTCGCGGACCTCGGTGAGATCCTTGAAAACGGCGATTACGCCCCTCTTGATCCCGCCGTCGTCCTTGAGAAGCGAGATGCTCAACCCCAGCGGCAGGTCGGAGCCGTTGTGCCGTTTCACCGTGATCTCGTGCCGGAGCTTCCCCTCTCCCGTCTCGAGCGCCCGCAGGATCTCGCGGGCGAACTCGGGCATCAAGGTGTCGAACGCCGCCTCGACCTGGAGCCCGGTGATGTCGTTCTTGTCGACGCCGAGGATCTGTTCCGCCGTGGGGTTGGCGGTGAGGATTCTTCCTCCGGAATCCACGACGAGCACGCCGCTCGACATGTGCTCGAGGATCCTGTCCGTGTCCACTCTGAGCTGCTTGAGCTTCGTCCGCGCCCGCTCGAGCTGCTGCCCCCTGTGACCCGCGCGCTGCGCCAGGTAACCGGACACGGCGCCGACCACGAAGAACACCGACACGTGGAGATACGCCCGTACAAAGAGCGACGAGGCGCTGGGCGCGTCGATTCCCCTTTGCGCCGCCGGAGTGAGGACTCCCTGGGCTTCGAGAACGCCGTAGCCCGTGTAGCACAACGAGGCGAGGAGCGCGATCCCCAAGCCTCCGTAAATCTGGAGGAGCATCGCCGCCCCGATGATCGAGAGCCCGAAAACGAGCGAGAACTGGCTCGTCACGCCGCCGCCCGTGTGGACGATGCCCGTCTCTATGAGGACGTCGGCCGCCATGAGCGCCCACAGCGCTGGCACCGCGGGAAACCCCAGCTTGAGCCCGAAGAACACCGCCGCGCCGGCCACGTAGCCGACGAGGAGCAGCACATACAGGGGGCCGGTTTCGAAGGTCCCGTCGGCGAGCTGGACGAACATGATTCCCGCGCCCACGATCAGCGTGAGAATGATCGTACGCAGTGCCAGAAATGTGGTGATGCTCCGGGCGCTCGGCGCAGCGCCCTGCGACGCAAGAAATCCCATCTACTATCCCCCAGATACGACGTTGATCAGTTTGAACATCGGGAGGTACATCGAGATAAGCATTCCCCCGACGACCACGCCCATGACGACGATCATCACGGGTTCGATAATCGATGTGAGCTGCTCGACCGCCGTATCGACTTCGTCATCGTAGAAGTTGGCGATCTTCTCGAGCATCTCATCCAGAGCACCCGTCTGCTCGCCGACGCCGATCATTTGCGTCACCATGGGCGGGAAGACGCCGCTCTGCTTCAGAGGCTCGGCGATCGTTTCCCCCTGGCTAATGCTCTGCCTGGTGGCGTAGATCGCCTTCTCCACGACTTTGTTGCCCGCGGTTCTCGCCGTGATGTCCAGGCCCCCGAGAATAGGAACGCCACTCGATATAAGCGTGCCGAGCGTTCTCGTGAACCGGGCGATCGCGGCCTTCCGGACCACGGTCCCCAGAACCGGAACTCTGAGGGCCAGCTTGTCGATCTTGAACCTCCCCGCCTCGGTCGCCTTGAAGCGCTTGAACGCGAACGCCGCGGCACCGGCGACGAGGAGAAGGATGTACCATTGCGCCTTGAGGAAGTTGCTCAGCCCGAGAACAATCTTCGTAGGCAGCGGGAGATCTCCGCCGAAGTCGGAGAACATCTTGGCAAAGGTTGGAATGATGAACATCAGCATGAAGATCGTCGCGCCTAGCGTGACGACGGCGACCACCGTCGGATAGGTCATCGCGCTCTTCACCTTGCGCCTCAACGCTTCGGCTTTTTCGAGGTAGACGGCGAGACGGTTCAGAATCTGGTCGAGAATACCTCCCGCCTCGCCCGCCTCCACCATGTTCACGTAGAGCTGGTCGAACACGGTGTGTTTCCCCATCGCCTCGGCGAGCGTGGCGCCGCCTTCGACATCCGAGGTCACCGTCGAGATGATCTTCTTGAACTGGGGCTTGTCCGCCTGGGCGGAAAGGATATCCAGGCACTGCACCATGGGAAGGCCCGCGTTGATCATCGTCGAAAACTGCCTCGTGAAAACGCCGAGATCCTTTACGCTGACCCTTTTCTTGATCGGCAGGCGGAGGACGACGTCCTTGGATTTTTCCCTGAGAGAGGTCACGATGATCTTGCGTTTTCTCAGGTAGCCGATGAGCTCCTGCTTGTTTTCCGTCACGTATTCACCGGAAAGGAGCTCCCCGGTGGGGCTGCGTCCTTTCCATACAAAAGTTGTAGCCATGCTGAATCCCCCTTGAGACAGATCGGCGAAACCCTCGTTCCCGCTACACGGTCACTTTCGGTCCGAGCATGTTCGTGAGCTCGCCCTGATCCATAGTCCTTCTCAACGCCTCTTCGGTCGTGATCTCGCCTTTGATGCACGCGTTGAAGAGAGCCTGATTCATCGTTTGCATCCCGAACTTCTGGCCGGCCTGCATGAGGCCGTAGATCTGGTGGACTTTGTCGTCCCGGATCGTCGCCCGTATGGCCGGGGTACAGACCATCACCTCGCACACCAGCGCCCGCCCCTTCTTGTTCGCCCTCGGTATCAGCTGCTGAGTGATGACGCCCTCGAGGATGAACGCCAGCTGCGCACGGACCTGTTCCTGCTGCGACGCGGGGAACGAATCGACGATACGGTTGATCGACTCGTAGGTTGAATTCGTGTGCAGAGTGGCGAGGGTCAAGTGGCCGGTCTCCGCGATGGTCAGCGCGGCTCCCATTGTTTCGAGATCGCGCATCTCTCCGATGAGGATCACATCGGGATCCTGACGGAGCACGTGCTTCAGCGCCGCGCCGAAGCTCTCGGTATCCGCCTTAACCTCCCGCTGGTTAACTATGCACTTCTTGTGCTGATGGATGTACTCGATCGGGTCTTCGATGGTCACGATGTGGCACCGCCGCTCCC
>CAZYCB010000010.1:0-3708 GCA_964645735.1 uncultured bacterium
GGCCACCGGGACGACCCGCGGCGATCTCATCTCGGAGGGTTCGATCGTCTCCACGGGCACAGGACCGCAATGGCACGACATTCCTCTGGCCGCGAGTTTCGCGGCCAATGGAGAGTACGACTTCGAGTTCCAATGGGGTACGGTGACCAAATGGTGGTGGTGGGACGACAGGAGCGGGCTGCCGTACAGCCCATACGGGGTTATACAGGTTGTCAGCAGCGAACATTTCGGGGATGCAAGCAACTGGGCCCTGATCCACATGCGCATGAATGCGTGCAACGTGACGGCGACCGGTGTAGAGGAGGAGCCGATACAAGCACCGCGGTTCGCGCTGATGACGCCGTTCCCCAACCCACTGTCGAATGCGGCGACGATCCCGTTTACTCTCGAAGAGGCTGGGCCGGTGACGATCACCGTGTACGACGTCTTGGGGAGGCGCGTGGCCACGATCCTCGATGGCGACAAGCGGCCCGCGGGACGCAGCGACGTGCAATTCAACTCCCGCGGTGTAGCGGCGGGCGTGTACTTCATCAAAATGGAGGCGAACCAGAAGAGCGTGTCGCGGAAGATCACCATCGTGCGCTAGCCTTCCGCGGAGCCCGCAGGCCGCCTGGACACCGCACGAACGCGAGGGGCCCCGGAATTTCCCGGGGCCCCTCTTTTAGAGAGACTGCCGAATAAAGGCTCCACGTGCAATCTCGAGAGCATTTTGGTACGATGACTATCCTGTTCAGGCAGGTCACTTTTTCAGACACAGGAGGGAACCATCCATGCGATTCTTCTTTCTCTCGTGGGCCGTCGTGGTGCTCTCAGGCTTCACGGCTGTCGCAGGCACCGCGGCCGAGCGTTTTTTCCCCTACCCCTACGAGAACTACACGCTGAAGAACGGATTCAAGTCCATCCTCGTTCCCATGAAGGGAAGCGGTCTTGTCGCCTACTACACGGTCGTGAGGACGGGGAGCCGCGACGAGTGGGAACCGGGGAAAAGCGGCTTCGCCCATTTCTTCGAGCACATGATGTTTCGAGGCACGAAGAAATACCCCGCCTCCGAGTACAACCGGCTTGTGGCGGAGATCGGGGCCGAGGCCAACGCGTTCACCAGCGATGACCTGACCTGCTACTACATGGTCATTCCGGCCTCGAAGCTCGAGACCGCGATAGATCTCGAAAGCGATCGGTTCCAGAACCTCTCGTACGAAGAGGCGCCGTTTCGCACCGAGTCCGGGGCCGTGTACGGAGAGTACAGGAAGAATCTCTCGAGCCCGTTCAGACTGGCGAACGAGACGCTGCTCAACACCGCGTTCGACAAACACACGTACAAACACACGACCATGGGATTCGAGCAGGACATCAAAGACATGCCGAACATGTACGAGTACAGCAAGTCGTTCTTCAGCCGGTATTACAGGCCGGAGAACTGCGTCCTCCTCGTCGTCGGGGATTTCGACCCCGCCGCTGCGAAGCCCATGATCGAGAAGTACTACGGCGGGTGGCAGTCGGGATACGTTCCGCCGCAGATCACAGCCGAACCGCCGCAGGACGGGGAACGAAAGGTGGAAGTGACGTTCGAGGGACGAACGCTTCCCCTCGTCTGGATCGCGTACAAGGGTGATGCGTTCGACGCGTCGGACAAGATGGTTGTCTCCGCGTACCTGCTGGCCGACCTCGCGTTCGGCGAGAACAGCGAGATTTACAAGAAGCTTGCGATACGCGAGCAGAAGGTCGAATCGATCGAAGGAGACTTCGGCTTCAGCCGCGACCCGAAGCTCTACGACGTGATCGGCAGGGTGAAGGACGAGAACGATATCGCATACGTGATCGGCGAGATCGACAAGACCGCCGAGCAGTTCCAGACCATACCCGTCACCACGGACGAACTCGAAAAAACGAAGAAGAGAAGCCGCTACGGCTACTTGATGAGTCTCGACACGCCCGAGCGTGTGGGCTCCGTGCTCTCCCGTATGGTCACCTTGACGGCAGGGCTCGAGCAGATAGACCAGCTCTACGCCACGATGGCCAGCCTCACGCCGGAGGACATACAGGCGGCGGCGAAGAAGTACCTGCGCAAGGAACACCGGACGGTGCTCGTGCTGAAGGGGGCGAAGTCGTGAAAAAACTCCTCGCAACGCTCGTTTTGTCGGTCATTCTCGTGACGGTGGTAGCCATGGCGAAAGACAGCTCGCTCGTTGTTCTGACGGTCCCGGACGATCCGACGGTATCCTTCCGGATTCTCTTCAACGCCGGTTCGCAGGACGATCCCCCGGGCAAGGAAGGATTGGCGGCGCTCACCGCAGCGCTCATCGCGGAAGGGTCGACGAAGAAACACGCCTACGAAGAGATTCTCGCCCTGCTTTACCCGATGGCTGCGGACGTCTCGGAGCAAGTGGACAAGGAGATGACGGTTTTCAGCGGACGGACGCACAGGGACAACCTCGGCGAGTTCTACGCGCTGTTGAGGGAGATTCTGATCGAGCCCGCGTTCACGGAGGCGGATTTCAAGCGCGTCAAGGAGGACCACCTGAACTACGTTCGAACCACGCTGCGCTACTCGCAGGACGAAGAGCTCGGGAAGGAGTCGCTCTACGAATTCGTTTTCGTCGGAACGCCCTACGGGCACAACGAAGAGGGTCACGTGAAAAGCCTCGAGTCGATCACCCTCGGCGACGTGCGAGAGTTCTACGAAACGCATTACACGCGTGAGAACGTCGTAGTGGGCCTCGGCGGCGGATTCGACCGCAAGTTCGCCGAGAAGGTAAGCAAGGATTTCGACGGGTTGCCGGGCGGAAAGCCCGCGCAGATGGAGGCGCCGCGTCCCGAGCCGATCGACGGTCTGCACGTCAAGATCGTCGAGAAAGACGCCAAGTCCACGGCCGTCAGCTTCGGATTTCCGATCGATGTCGAGAGGGGGAGCCGCGACTACTATGCCCTCGCGATCGCGACATCGTGGCTCGGCGAGCACCGGAGCAGTTTCTCGCATCTCTACCAGGTCATTCGTGAAGAGCGCGGGTTGAACTACGGGGACTACGCGTACATCGAGCACTTTCCCAACGGCTACGCCCGGAACTTCCCTCCGGCCAACGTGGCGCGCCGGCAGCAGATCTTTCAGGTCTGGTTGCGCCCCGTCCCGAACGAGGCGAGGGTGTTCGCTTTTCGAGCGGCGCTTCGCGAGCTGCAGGGCCTGGTAGAGAAAGGGATGTCGGAGGCCGACTTCGAGCTGACGCGGAAATTCCTCAAGGGGTACACGCTCCACTATGCGCCGACCACGATGATGAAGCTCGGGTATGCCCTCGATGACCGTTTCTATGGGATCGAGAAAGGGCATTGGTCGCTGTTCGCGAAGATGCTCGACGAACTCACCGTCGAGGATGTCAACGCCGCGCTCAGGAAGCACCTGAACTACGAGAACCTCAAGGTCGTCTTCGTCACCCCCGACGCGGAGGGACTGAAGAAGACCCTGGTGAACAACGATCCTTCACCCATTACGTACGGGTCGGACAAACCGGCCGGCGTCCTCGAGGAGGACAAGTCGATCGCGGCCTATCCGTTGAAGGTCAAGCCGGAGAACGTCGAGGTCTTGAAGATCGAGGAAGTGTTCGAGCGGTAGCGACCCCGGCAAGTACGAAGCCGCGTGGGACGGACGGAGCGACACGGGCGATGCCGTCACGTCCGGCGTGTACTTCGTCAAGATGAAGGCGGGACGGTTCAGCG
>CAZYCB010000011.1:0-11063 GCA_964645735.1 uncultured bacterium
GCTCGCCGTACATGCGGCGCTTCTTCGATCCGGCGACGTTCCTGATGGTCCTCCACGACCAGAGGGGCTGCGGCAAGTCGAAGCCTGCCGGAGAGATCAGGGAGAACACGACACAGGATCTCGTCGAAGACATCGAACGCCTGCGGACGCACTTGGAGCTGGGGAAGATCATTCTCTTCGGCGGATCGTGGGGTACGACGCTCGGTCTCGCCTACGGCGAGACGTATCCGGATCACGTCTGCGGCATGCTCCTCAGAGGGGTCTTCACCGCGACGCAGGAGGAGATCGACTATTACTACCACGGCGGAGTCCGGACGTTCTTCCCCGACGCGTACGACGAACTGCTTGCCGCCCTCCCCGATCCCGAGAGGCGCCCCCTGCCGGACTATCTGGCCGAGCTCATTCAGAAGGGCGACTCCACGGAACAGTGGGAGTACGGCAAGGCGTGGACGAGATACGAATCGAGAATCGGGGCTTTGCATACGCCTCCCGATTACCTTGCGAGTCTGGAGGTCAAGACGCCGAAGGCGGCGAGGGAAATGGTCACGATGGGCCTCTTCGAGAATACGTACATGGCGCACAGGTGCTTTCTCGAGGAGGGGCAGCTCTGGCGCGACCTCGCAAGGATCCGGGATATCCCCGTCGTCATCGTCAACGGGAGATACGACGCGATTTGCCCACCCGTTACCGCGTTCAGGCTGCACCGGGAACTCCCCAGGTCGACGCTCGTGATCGCCGAAGCGGCGGGACACTGGATGGGGGACAAACCCATCGAGAACGCGCTGTTGAAAGCGGCGAAGGAGATGCAAACCGCGGGGTGTCAGGGCGGGCGATGACACGAACCGTTCCTCCGGCGCGTTACCGCCCGGGCGCGGGAACTCAGCGTCCGAATGACCGGCCGCTTGAATTTCAGGCTTCCAATTTCGCCTTAATTGCGATATAGTCATCGCCGATCTGCATCCGGAGCGCTCCGGGCGCAGCGCTCAGCTGTTCTGTATCGTTTTTGGACCGATTGACCGTGACGCCCACGTAGCCCTCCGAGCTTCCGTGGACATCAACGGATCGGATTGTCTTGGAGGTTTTCGATGAAGATCTACGTGGGTAACTTGTCGTACGCCACAACGGAGGATTCTCTCCGCACCGAGTTTCAAAAGCACGGAACCGTCGACGAGGTCACGATCGTTGTCGATCGTTTCACCGGACGTTCGCGCGGGTTCGCGTTCGTGACCATGCCCAACTCGGCAGAGGCCAACGCGGCGATCGCGGCGATCAACGGGACCGACGTCGACGGCCGCACGGTGAGCGTGAACGAAGCGCGCTCGAAAACACCCGAAGGCGGCGGTGGTGGCGGCGGCGGGTTCAGACGCAGACGCGACTAACGAGCGGGACTGCAGACTTCGAAGAATCAGGGGGCCGGGAAAGGCCCCTGATTCTTTTTTGTCCGCGCTAAATCCGTGACATCTCCGGAGAGTCCGGATATCTTTGCGCGTAGCAGGGAGGTTTCTTCGTGCCGAACATCGAGTGGATGCGGAGAGGACGCAGCACGAATCGCGGTCTCCGGCCGTGGTGCCTCGCCGTTCTCGTCCTCGTCCTCGCAGCGGGCGGTTGCGCGACCGCGAGGAACTACCTCGACCCGTCGGGGCCGGTCTATGAAGAACACTATGCCGCGCCGGACACTGTCGTGTCTGCGGGTTCTCGGACCGATGGGTCCATCCGTGTCGTGAGCTTCAACATCGCGTTCGCCGAGCACATCGACCGGGCGCTGGAGATCCTCGAGGAGAGCGAACCCCTGCAATCTTTCGATGTCCTCATGCTCCAGGAGATGGATCCCCCGGGTGTGGATCGGATCGCCCGGGAGCTCGGCCTCAACTACGTCTATTTCCCGAGCGGCGTCCATCCGAGGAAAGACCGCGACTTCGGATGCGCGATTCTCTCTCCCTGGCCTCTCAGAGAAGCGCGCAAGATCGTGCTTCCGCACGGCGCGCGGGGTTCGGGGTTGGTCCGGGCCGTCGTCGTGGCGACGGTGGTCCGCGGCGAACGGCGCTTCCAGTGCTATGCGGTCCACCTCTCCGCTCCTCTTTCGATATCCGGATCATCGCGGCGCGAACAGGCGCGTGTGCTCATCGCGGACGCTCTCACGTCTCGCGACCCGGTGGTGATCGCCGGCGATTTCAACTCGTATGATGTCGGCCATGAGTTCGCGGACGCAGGATTCACCTGGCCGACCCGCGACACCGGGCCCACGATCAAACGGTTTTTTCTCACGTTCCACTACGACCACGTCTTCGCCAGGGATGCCTCGGGACGCCCCATCCCGGGCTCTGCCGATGTGGTCAAAGACAACCGGGGCGCAAGCGATCACAAAGCCATCTGGGCCGCTCTGGATTTCGATGTGCCGTAGATCGATCGACATAGGTGATCCCGTGAAACAACGTTTTGCAGTGCCATTATCCTGCTGCGCCGGACGCCTGCCCCGCGGAGTTCTCGCGCTGCTCTTATTGCTTCTCCCGAGCGCGCTTCAGGCGGCGATCGACGAGCCGGCTTTCCAACCGTACGAGGGGAGGCCCATCGTCAGCATCAGATTCACGGGGAATCGTTCTACGCGCGACTTCGTGATCGAGAGGGAGATCGGACTCGCCGTGGGAGACGTGCTCTCGACGGCGGAGCTGACCAAGGGATTGCAGAACCTCGAGAACCTCGACGTCTTCGGCTCGATCGATGTTCGCCTGGAGGAGACCCCCGACGGCGTAGCGCTGGACTATCGCTTCCGCGAGATGCCCACCATCATCCCTTTCTTGAGTTTTCGCTACACCGAGGAGAACGGCTTCTCGATCGGACCGGCCGTCACGTCGGTCAACCTCTTCGGCCGCGGCATCAGCGCATCGGGGCGGGTGCTCTTCGGGAGCACGTCGACCCTCGAGCTGAGGCTCAAGTATCCGTGGTTCGCGGGAGATCATCATCTGGGGTTGGATCTCACGGCGAACCATCTGGTACGCGACGACGAGCTCGTCGGTTTCGAGGAGAAGAGCGATGAGATCACGCCCTGGATCAACCGGTACATCGGAGAAAACGGCCGTGTGCGTGCGCTCGCGGGCTATTTCCGCATGAGGGCGGACAGGGACGGGGTAACTCTGTCGCCGGACAGAAGCGATCAGTTTTTCCGCGTCGGCGCGGCTGTTGGCGTCGACACGCGAGATTCGTGGCGCGCACCCCGGGGTGGATGGCAGAACGAGATCGAGCTCGTGGGATCGTTCGGCGACGGCGACTTCGCGACGCTCACCGTGGATCTGCGCCGTTTTCAGAGGATCGACAAGGTGCGTACCCTTTTCATCGGCGCTCTGACGTCGTTCCAGGCGGGGACCGTCGGCGAAGACGTGCCCGACTACTTCCAGTACCGCATGGGAGGAGCCAACTCGGTGCGAGGTCAATCGGTCGACCTGGGGAAGACGCTCTATGGGAAGAACCAGCTGATCACAACCTTGGAGTACCAGATGAATATCATCCCCCTGAGATCGTACGATTTCTTCAAATGGTCGGCGGCCATGGGAGTCCAGCTCGCCTTCTTCACCGACACCGGAGTGGCGTGGAGTTCAGCGGACGAATTCTCCAGCGACCGGGCCAAGACGGGTGTCGGCGTCGGCCTGCGCCTGCTGGTTCCCGCAGTGGAGATGGTCCGTTTCGATGTCGGCATCAATGCCAACGGCGAAGCGCACTTTCATTTCGAGACCGGATCCAAATGGACGGAGCAGCGTGATCGTCTCCGCTAGGGCGAGGCGCGCGCGGTCAGGAGTACTTCGATGAGATACCGTTGCATCGTGTTGTTCTGGCTTGCCGTCGCGCTCACGACCTCCGGGGGTTCGACTTCGGGCCATTCGGCGGCGGAGAATCCGGCGGCGGCCATCGCCGTGACGGTCGATTCGCTCACCCTCGATGACGGCGCGGTTTCCGCGCGGGTCGATTCGCTCGCCCTCGATGGCGGCTCGGTTTCCGCGTGGGTCGATTCGCTCGCCTTCGATGGCGGCTCGATCGCCGGCATCGAGCTCTTCGCGAAAGAGAGAGGCGGCGATGTCGGGATGGGCTACGCGCGCGAGCTTTCCGCCGGTGTCAGACGTCTCATTTCGGCCGACGTCGAAAGACAGATCCGCCGTCTCGCCACGGGCAATCGCAGTACCTTCATCGAGGTCTCTCTTCTCGAAGCGGGCTTCGCATCCGCCGCCGACGCTCCTCCCGGCCAGCCTATGCAGCGAGAATTCGAGAAGAGCTTCATCCGGACGGAGGTCCTCGCGTTTTTCGCGGACGAAGACACGCCCCCCCGCGCGGCTCTCGGTCTCTACACAGAGCCGGAATTCCGCAAGGCGGTCTCGCCGCGGATCGAGCGCATCTGGAACGAAGGGGAAGAGGTCTGCATCGAGATCGACGGCGTGAGGCTCGTCCTCGATCCCATGGCATACTGCGATCGCGTCGACAATCTCCACGAAGAAGATCTATCGGTCCAGCACACGCAAACGGTGCGAAACACAGACGGCGACGGGCATCAAACGGTTTTCTTCAAGGAGAGTCTGAAGACGTTCGTGCGGCTTCCCGACGGGCTGGCGTTCCACTACGTCAATTACTCCCGGACGATCGGTATGGGCGGTTTCAAAAAAAGATTCGGACTCGGTCATATCAAGGAGTCCGAGGAAAAGGCAGTCCAGGAACTCGGCCGCAGGCTGGCCGCTGACACGACAGAAGCCGCGGAATGAACTACTGCTGTCGTTTCCAGTTGGGTCATTCCCACAGAGGCGCCAGGCCGCCGTCTTCGGTGCGGCAATACGGCGCCCACGCGAGCGTGACGAGCTTCACTTCGATGTCGGTTTTGCGGGGTCTCAAGACGAGCTTCTCGAGATCCTCCGCCGCGGGGTCGAGCCGGGCGCCCAGCTTTGCCGCCTCTGAGTCGAACTCGGCCTGAAGATCGGCGAGTTCCTCGCGCAGCGATTGAGCCTGGGCCTCCGCCTGCTGGACGTCCTGAGCCTGTCTCGCCGACCGGCCCACGCCACGAGCGGTCGTGGTCGCGCGTCCCAGCGTCGATCGCCCGAGCCGCTTGCGTCCGAGGAACGCGTCGAGCATCGTCGCGCCGAACGAGATCGCCGTTTGCATCTGCTCCTGCTTCACCTGCCCCTTTTCTCTCTCGACGGCGGCTTCGGAGCGGCGGATACGATCTTCGAGCGCGGTGAGCCTGGCGGCGTGCTTCTTTCTCAGCTTCTCGACTTCGTAGTCGCGGTCTTCGCGGCCCGTATCGGCGAGACGTATGCGGAAATCGCGCTCGGTCTCGCCGGGGCGTGAAGCGGTCTTGAGCCGCGGACTCCGCAGAAGCTCGACGCTTCGCGTGCGATAGAGCGTATCGGCAAACGACAGTTTCCATCCGGCGAAATTCCGGACGCTCGTCAACCGCGGAGAAAGAGCCCCGTACGCCGCGTTGGCCGCGGGCTGTCTCTCGATGTCATCGGCCGGGAGCGCAACGGGGCTCGCCTTCTCCCAATCGACCCTCTCGAGAACCTGGTCCATCGGAGCCCACACGGCGACCGCTTCGCTGTGCTCGGGACCGCCCCGCGCTTGAACGTAGCGAACGCTCGCGACGGCGAACAATCCCGGTTGATAGACGAGGGTCCCGCCTTCCGACGATCCCCGCGCGGGAAAGAACGCCTCGGAGATCTCGGGAGGCAGCACGGGGCGCGGCGCGGCGGACGACGCCATCGATGGACTGGGCGGCGACGCGGAGGCCGGTGCACGCACGGAGTCCGCCGACGGTCCCGGTGCGGCCGGCCGTGCCGTTTCGCCGGGGAGCGCGCTCACCGCCGGCCCCAAGGCCGGTCTCTCGCCGGTGCCGCCGGACACTCCGCGCGCGCGTTCCGGAGTTCGAAGCGGACCGGCGAGCGTTTTGATTTGCTGCCGTGTCAGCGGACCGCAGAGATACGACATCGCCCACCGCGACTGAAACACAACGGGCGCATTTTCATGTATGTCGTGCATGAGGAACACACGCTTGTCGAGACTGGTGACCGTCTCTTCCATCTGCTGGCGGCTCAGCGCCCCGGCGCGGCCCGCGGTGACGCCCTCGAGGCCGTCGAGAAGACGCTCGCGATCGCGATCCGTCTGGAGCCTTCCGATGAACCACGTGCCGATGTTCGAGAGGGCCTTGTAGTCGAGGTCGACCGGATTCTGCGTGGCAAGCACCACGCCCACGCCGAATGCACGGGCCTGTTTCAAAAGCGTGAGGAGCGGCCTCTTCGACGGCGGTTCCGCGACGGGCGGTATGTAGCCGAAGATCTCGTCCATGTAGACGAGCGCGCGCAGACTCGTCGTTCCGGGCCTCGTCCTCACCCAGCCGAGGATCTGATTCAGAAGGAGCGACACGAAGAACATCCTCTCGGTGTCGGAGAGATGCGCGATGTAGAAAACCGCCACGCGCGGCTTGCCTTTGCTCGTGTACAGGAGCCGGTCCACATCCAGGGGGTCGCCGGAGAGCCACGTCTCGAATCCCGGCGACGCGAGAAGATTGTTCAGCGCGGTGGCGAGTTCGAATCGTTCCTTCGCGGGGTAGAAAGATTCGAGTTCGAGAACGCCGACGCGCGAGATCGGCGGAGACTGAATCGCGTGTATGAGCGACGCGAGGTCGAGATCCTGTCCGTTCTCCCACGCGTGTTCGAGAACGGTGGAGATGAGGATGTGCTCGCGGCTCTTGATGGGATCCGCATTGATTCCCAGAAGACCGAGAAGGCTTGTCGCCGTCGTGGCGACGCGTTCGTTGAGAAGGTCCTTGTCCCCGAGGATCTCTTTGGACGGCGCGGTGAACGCGCCGAGAATCGACACCGGAAGCCCCGCTTCGCTGCCCGGGGTGTAGATGGCGAACTCCGCGGCTTGCTTGAGCCTCTCGATCCGTTCGCCCGATTGCCCCCACGACTCCAGCCCCTTGCGCCAGAGCTCCGCCTGGGACGCCGCGTAGGCCTCCGGCGAAACCCCCTCGCGCGAAGCCGCTTCCTCGTTGATCCACGGGCGGAAATCGGATGGGGAGAGACCGGGGAAGGTGAGCATCAGGTTCGCGAGATCGCCTTTGGGGTCGATGACGATCGATGGGATGCCATCGATGGCCGCCTCTTCGAGGAGCGCGATGCACAGCCCCGTCTTGCCGCTCCCCGTCATGCCCACGCAGAACGCGTGAGTCAGGAGATCTCTCGAGTCGTAGAGGATGGGTTCCTCGGAGAGGCTCTTCTTCGCCAGATCGTAGGCCCGGCCGAGGTAGAAGACACCGAGCTTTTCGTACGCATCCATTCGTTCGTCCTCCTTCGTCATCCTGCGCTAGCCGATGATGGCGTGCGCTCTGTCCCTTTCTTTCAGGAGATGGTCCTTGGGGTTCCCCACGTCGATCATGTCCCACGGAAGGATCTCATCCGTTCGCCGCGCACGTTCGGCGTAAAAGCCGGGGTCGATTCCCGTCTCCTGGAAAACTTCCTGCCAGCCGAAGATATCGAAGCACTCGTTCCAAGCGTCCATGCGAAGTCCCCGCTCGCGCGCCTTGACGAGAACCGCGGCGAGGCGCCTGTCTCCCCGCGAGAACACCGCTTCGATCAGGCTCTCGTCGACGTTGTGAAACTTGACGTTGAGATACGACGATGTGTTTCGCGTTCGCACGAACGACTGCTTTGCGAGGAGTTCCTCCCGCGTGTTCATCGCCTCCCACTGGAAGGGCGTATGCGGCTTGGGAACGTGCGACGAGACCGACACGTTGATCTTGCCGCGGCGCCTCGCGATGTCCTTTCGCGAGAGGCTCGCCCGATTGGAGAGATCGACGATGCCTTTGAGATCCTCTTCGGTCTCCGCCGGCAATCCGATCATGAAGTAGAATTTCACGAGATCGTAGCCCGCTTTCCACGCGGCGAGGCACCCGTTCAAGAGGTCCTCGTTCAGTATGGACTTGCAGATGATCGAGCGGAGTCGGTCGGTGGCTGCCTCGGGGGCCATCGTGAGGCCCGATTTCCGGACCGTGCTCAAGAGGCGGGGGAGCTGCTGGAGCTCTCCCGTGACACGGAGCGACGGAAGGCAGACGTTCACCCTGCGCGACGCGAAACGCGACGCGAGAGCGGGGATTAGCTCGTCGATCCCCGGATAATCCGCTGTGGAAAGGCTCGTGAGCGATATCTCTTCGTACCCCGTGTTCCTGTACGTCTGCTCGCAGAGGCCGACGATCCTGTCGATCGAACGCCGCCTCAGCGGGCGGTAGTGGTTGCCCGCTTGGCAGAAACGGCATTGATTCGGACACCCACGCATGATTTCCATGTTGATGCGGTCGTGGACCGTCGAAACGTTCGGCATGACCGGCCGCGTGGGATACGGGGCGTCGTCGAGGTCGGCGACAGTCGCCTTGGCCACCGTTGCCGGCGCCGGCGGATCGTTCTTTATCTCGCTGATGAGTCCGTCGGGGCCGTACCGCACCGTGTAGAGAGAGGGCACGTACACTCCGGGAACTCTGCAGAGCGATTCATGAAGCGCCCTGCGATCGCTGCCGCTTCGCTTCCACTCGATGAGGCGGTTCACGATCTCGTCGAGAACGTCCTCGGCGTCGCCGACGAGGATCGCATCGAAAAAGGGCGCCACGGGCTCCATTGCCGAACTGATCGACCCGCCCGCAATCACCACGGGGTCGCTTCGGGAACGATTCGCTGTTTCTACGGGGATGCCGCCGAGCTCGAGCATGTTGAGAAAATTCGTGTAGCACAGCTCGAACTGCATCGAGAATCCCACGACGTCGAACTCACCGAGAGGCGTGAACGACTCGAGCGTGTAAAGCGGAAGGGCGCGTTTGCGAAGTTCCGCCTCCATGTCTATCCACGGCGCGAAGACTCTCTCTGCAGCGACATCGGCGCGCCGGTTGAGCATGGCGTAGAGGATCTGGAGGCCGAGGTGCGACATTCCCACCGCGTACGTGTCGGGGAAGGCGAGCGCCACCCTGAGATCGACGGATGCGGGATCCTTGACGATCTGGTTGCGTTCCCCGCCCGCGTACTGTCCCGGCGTCTCCACGCGCGGCAGGACGTGATCGAGGATTCGATTCTTGAGCGAAGAGTTCATCTTCTCCGTGTTCTCGAACGCCAAAAGCCGCCGCCCCGGCGCTTCGCAGTTGCTCCGGCGGCGCAAAGCAGGTATATCATAAACGATAACGCCGTTTATCGAAAACGCTTTCGCGCCTCGCTCGCGAAGGTGCAACGGAGAGGTTCCCGGCCATGCCCGAGCTTGCCGAAGTGGAAACGATTGTCCGCAGTCTCCGCAAATCCCTCGTGAAGCGGCGCGTCCTGCGTGCCCGGCTTCGACCACCGAGCCTGTACCGCAGGGGAAGCCTTCGCGTAGGCTGGCTTGCGGGCCGCACCATCGCGCGCGTCGAGCGCGTGGGAAAGAACGCCGTCTTTCGCTTCGATCCTTTGGGGATTATGACGGTCAACCTGGGGATGACAGGACAGCTCCTCCTGATTTCCTCGAAAGACGCCCGCGCCGCGCCGCCGAAGAAACATCTCCACGGCAGGTTCTTTTTCGAGGACGGCTCGGAACTCAGATACTACGATCCTCGGCGGTTCGGCTACATCTACGTGGCGCCCTCTTGCGACTTTTCCGGGGAGCTTCACATCGGCCCCGATCCGTTTCAATGCGACGCGCGTCATCTTCGACGAAAACTTCAGGGTCGAAAGGCTGCGATCAAAACGCTTCTGTTGTCGCAGCGGGTCGTCTCTGGCCTCGGCAACATCTACTCGGACGAAACGCTCTTCGACGCGCGCATCGATCCGCGGACGCCGGGCTCGCGCGCGGCCGCGCACGCGTCGAAGATCCTCGCGTCAGCGCGGCGCATTCTCGACCGTGCGATTGCCCACGGCGGCTCGACGATACGCGATTACCTCCGTCCCGATGGTTCGCAAGGCAGGGCTCAGGAGCATCACGCCGTGTACGGGCGAAAAGGCCAGCCGTGTCTTCGCTGCGGTACGCCGATCGAGAAGATTGTTCTCTCGGGGCGGGGAACGCACTTCTGTCCGGTGTGCCAGAAATGCGGCGTCGCCGTCGACGAGCGATGATGCAGCACCCGCGGTGATCGATTGCGACAAACCGGGGGAACTCTTCGAGCGTCACCGTCGAGGCTGTCGTATCCCGAGTTCTCTCTACCTGCCACGGAGGTCTTCTGATGTCCCGCAGCGACAGTGCACGCAGATCCAGTTCGACGCGAAAAAGCTCGCCGCAGGCGTATACTTCCACAAACTCGAGGCGAACGAGAAGAGCGTGACGCGGAAGATCGCAATCGTTCGATAGATCTCGATCGCTCACGGGCGGCAAATAGGAAGAGCCCGGCTGTTGGGTCCGCAAGGATTCGACGGCCGGGCTTTTCGTTTCTCGCGGAAGTCGTCCCCGAGTCGACGCAGCCGGAGGAATGACGGGATTGACGTTGACATTGCTGAAGTTGCGCGGGACAATCGCCGTCGGGGGGTAGCCGGTGCAGCCTCGGCCCATCGATACAACTCGTCTTCTCTTCTCTCTGCCGCTTCCAGCTACAGTCTGGCGACGCCACGGTGCAGGACAAAGCCGTTCGACATTTCCAGAAAAAGAGGTGTGTATGCGAAATTGGCTCTCTACGAGTGCGCTCATCGGATTGGGTCTGCTGCTGATTCTCTGTTCAAGCTGCGGCACGGCATACCAGGAGAGACGAGGCATCTCGCTCGGAGGTGTCGTGAGTGAGGCGAGCAAGGAACCGGATGAGCAGAGGGTGGTCGTCCCTGATACGGCGCGCGTGAGTGTCGAGCCGTTTGTTATCGAGGACGAAACCGACTTCGAAGACCAAGCGCCTATTGTGCCGAAGGGAGCTGTCGCGTTCGGGAAGGAAGGGACACCCGCTGATACCTTGGCCATGGAGCCTGCTCCAAGTGGGGCCGAACAACCACCGCAAGAGCAAGGGAGCGAAGCAAGCAGCGACGATGACAAGAGCGGATGGTATGTCGGTGTTCTAGGAGGAGGTGGTGGCCTTACGGGCAACAACGTGAAAGAATTCATGA
>CAZYCB010000012.1:0-5864 GCA_964645735.1 uncultured bacterium
TTCGCGTGCACGATGGAAGGGCAGTGCGGAATAACGATGTGGGATCCATGTCCGGTGTTCATTTCCTATCTGGAGAAGAAGAACACGAAAACCAAGAAATAATCCCGACATGTCCTGGACTCGCTGAATCGCCGTGCGCACCGAGCGCACGGCGATGTTTTTGTCCCCCCGGGGGCTGGACAGCCGCCGACAGGCCGGAGCAAACAAACCCTGGAAGCCTCACACCGAGTGTGGAATAATTCCCTCTTGTCAGCATGGATCACGGTCCAGAAAGGGGGATTTCCGATATGTCCGAAGAGAAATTGATCGGCCACATCAGTCACTACTTCGGCAAGATCCAGGTCGGTGCCATCGAATTGACCGACGGCGACCTTTCCGTGGGAGACACGATACACGTCGTGGGACATACGTCGGATTTCACGCAGACGATCGATTCGATGCAGATCGATCGTGTCGACGTCGCCCACGCGGAGAAAGGGACGTCGATCGGCATACGCACGGCAGAGCACGCGAGAGTAGGGGACAAGGTCTTCAAGGTCACGGGCTAGCTTCGTCCGGCGAGCGGTAGGCCAGCAAGACTGGCAGACATCTTCAGTCAAGTCAACTTGTTGCGCTGGACGCCCTGGTGGGTGTGCGTCCGCGCCCCGTGTTCTTCGGTCCGAGCTACGAGCTGTACGCGTTCGACACGAAGGAGATGAAAAGCGACAAAGTCGTCACGGACATCGTGTCCTACGGGATCTCCGCGGATAGACAGAAGATCGTTTACTGCGACGGCGATTTCACGATCATCAAGGTGGGGAAAAAGGCGGGAGCGGGGGCCAAGCCATCCGGCGGGTCCCATTCCGACGAGAAGAAGAGCGGTAAGCTCGATATCAAATCGAAGACGCGGATGAAGCTCGACCGCACGGCGGAGTGGAAGCAGATCCTCGACGAGTACCTCGTCGACGAGACGCACAACAAGATCACGATCACGACGAACGACAAGCCGACGCTCTCGGGCGCGGTGGAGACGACCTTCCCGCCGCTCGGTGGAGACGGCACCATTCGGTACAAAATCACCAAGACAAGGGACGAATCGGCGATCGAGCGTCCGCCCGAGATGGAAGTCCGGGGGAGGGACGTTCAGCTGGAGAAGGCGATCGAATTCTTGATGGGAAAAATCGGGAACCAGAAAAGCGGCAAGAACGTTGAATCCCCAGTGGAGAAACGGTAGCAAGGCCAGCGTGAGGGAAATGGGCCGCGAGATCCGTAAGGTCCTGGCGGTTTCGGCAAGACGAACTCTTCAAAAGGAGTGGAGATGCAGGTTGCGCGCAGTTCGACGTTGAAATGGACGACGGCGGTCGTCGCCGTGCTCATACTCTGGCTTCTCGCGGCCGCGGCGCTGGGTGCGGACGAAGAGGCCCCCGCGAAGAAACCCATGGGTGTGCTGGACATTCTGGCGCTCCCCAAAGTGTGGATCTCGGCGATCTTCTGCGCCGTGGGCCTCGTTCTTCTCCTGAAGTCGAGGGCCACGCGGACCATCCGTCTCGTCTGGCTCGGGGTGGTGTTCGTCGCCTTCGGTGTCCTGGGCGCGCTCCCACTCGGAGCCGTCTCCCGCGGAATGGGTCTCCATCCGAGCCCCGTGTGCACTATCGCAAGGCCCTTCCAGTTCATCCACGCGGACCGTGCGATACCGGTCATGTTCTTCGTCCTCCTCGGTGTCACCACCGTTCTCTCGCTGGTGGGGAACAAGCTCTATTGCGGCTGGGTGTGCCCCCTCGGGGCCTTGCAGGAACTCGTGGGACGGATTCCGCTCGGCAAGAAGCTCAAGATCACGCTCCCCTTTCGCGTGACGAACACGATCCGTGTGCTCGTTTTCGTCGTATTTCTCGTCGTCGTGTTCACGACGGGCAAGGCCGTCTACGACTACTTCAACCCCTTCGAAGGTCTTCACTGGGCGCTCGTCCCCATCGGAACGACGGCGCTCGTCATCACGGTGATCCTGGCGCTCTTCGTTTTCCGGCCATTTTGCTATCTCGCCTGCCCCATCGGTCTCTATACGTGGGTCCTCGAGCACATCGCGGTTACGAAACTCCGCTTGGACAAGGACGCGTGCACGATGTGCGACCTCTGCGTGAAGAAGACCAACTGCCCGGCGGTTCCGGTAGTTCTCGCCGGCAAGCGGTCTCGGCCCGATTGCCACGCGTGCGGGGACTGCATGAACGTCTGTCCCAAGGACGCTCTGAGGTGGAGATAGGATTCGTGCGAGAATAACAACAGGGTCTTCGCAGAAAGCCCGCCGGCCTTCGGGCCGGCGGGCTTTTTCTTCTGAAACGGATCGATCGAAATGGCCGCTGGTTTATCTCGTCCGGGGGATGAAAGGCGTCGGGTAGACCGCCGTGAAGCACGCGTGGCAGAAGTTCTTCGGGTCGTCGAACTTGCTCGCCACTTCGTCGAGCCCCTCGATGGACACGTATGCGAGGCTCGTCGCGTTGATCGATTGTGCGATCTCGGGGATCGAGTGGGCCGCCGCCGCGAGTTCCTTCGACACGGGTGTGTCGATCCCATAATAGCAGCATCCCTTGATGGGCGGCGATGCGAGCCTGATGTGAACCTCGATCTCCTTCGGGTCGACGCCCGCCTTCTCCGCGCCTTCCCGGATCATGTCGATCAAGATCCGCATCGTCGTCGAGCGGACGAGCGAGTCGTCGATGACCACGTATCTCCTATACCTGCGGAGCAGCGACGTCATCACCGTAAACTTCAACCGGACGAGATCCTCGCGCGCGGCCTGCCCGGCGATCTGGAACGTTCTCGGGATGTAGGGGTTTCGTATGAGAAGCTCGCGGAGCGGCAGCCCCAGCTCGGTCGCGTATCCCACGGCGGCGAACCTGCCGGAGTCCGGCACCGGAATGACGATCGCGTCCTTCACCGGATGCTCGTGCGCGAGCCGCTTTCCGATCTGGAAGCGAAAACTGCCGACCTCGTTCGAGTTTTCGTAAATCTGACTGTCCGGCCTGGCGAAATAGATCGGCTCGAAGATGCATTTCTGCCGGTGCGGCATCGTCGGGACGACCTGGTGATGTTCCTTCCCGCCGTGGATGTCGAAAACGATCACTTCTCCCGGGTACACCTCGCGTTCGATCGTGCACTCACGCTCGTGGAACGCGCACGTCTCCGAACCGAAGACCCAGGCGTCCCGCCACCGTCCATAGTACAGCGGCCGGAATCCGTACGGATCGCGGTAGAGGTAGAGCTGGGAGAGCGTCATGAGACACCCCGAATACGCTCCCGGCGTCGTCTCCATCACGTGCTTGAGCCCCGCGACGAGATCGCCGCCGTTTTGCTTGTGCGCCGCTAGCAGGACCTTCTTCAGGATGACCTCGCCGTCGTTCCCCGAGAGCAGTATCGTTCCTGAAGCTTTCAGTTCCTCGATTTCCTTCTGGAGCATGGGGAGATCGCCATTGGTCGCGTTCGAATAGAAGCCGTCGAGAAGGGTGAGCCAGTGGGGCTGAGCGGAAATAGCGTCGGTGCCTCCTGCTGTCGCGTACCGCGTTTGTGCGATCGCGATGAGAGGCTGGAGGGCCGTGAAATCTTGCCGGCGTTCCTTCGAGAAGACCTGCGAGACGAGCCCCTTGTCTTTGAAGTGGTTGAACTTGTTGCCATTGCTGTACGTGCACCCGAAGTTCTCCTGGCCCCTGTGCTGCAGGTTAAATCCCTGGAGGCCGAAGAATTTGACGAGCGAAGGGTCCCACTTCTCGGCGCAATATCCCAAAATGCCACACATATCGTGATTCCTCGAGCAGTTCGATGTCGTTGGATCTGGTTGGGGCGCGTTGTTATCCCCGGATGTGTCACGCGGAAAATGGAATACTATGGCCTGAGTCCGGTTTTGGCAAGAGTTCTCTTGCCCCTTGGGACG
Organism: uncultured bacterium; assembly: GCA_964645735.1. Taxonomy (GTDB): domain Bacteria; phylum Krumholzibacteriota; class Krumholzibacteriia; order WVZY01; family WVZY01; genus CAZYCB01. The sequence goes on from CAZYCB010000012.1 coordinate 3,902, forward strand.
GCGGAAAACGGGGGATAGAACCTTTTAACGCGTCCCCTCGTACTCGAGAAGCCGGCGTTCTCCCTCGAGGGCACGGAGCTGTGTCAGGTCCTGCGTCACTTCGAGCGTCCCGAGATACTCGCCGCGAGGATCGCGTACCGCGAAGTAGCGGATATGGACGAAACGGCCCTGCAGTGTGATCCAGAACTCGGCGACATCCCGACTCCCCGAGCGGAAGTCGGAGAGGATCCGGTCGACGACGGCCACGCTCTGGGGCGGGTGGCAGTTCTGCACCTTTCGCCCGATGATCGAGGGGGAACGGACGAAGATTCGGTCCTTGCCTTCCGAGAAGAACGCTACGCGGTCGTCGGCGTCGACGAAGGTGAGATCCACGGGGAGGACGTTGACGAGGGCTTTCAACTCTTCCGGCGTGAGCTGTCCGACACCGGCGCGTATCGACGCGCCGCCTTCGGACTCGGCCTCCACGGCGGTCGCGCGCGGCGGCTGGTACCCGGCTTCGGGCTCGATGAGACAATAGCCGAAGTGCCCCGAGTCGTTGTAAATCGCTCCCCACTCCTCGGGGGTCAGCTGCTTGAGGGCCATGGGAAAGAGAATCTTCTCTTCTTTCTCCACCATTCCTTCGATCTGATCGAGCATCGGAAGGGCGATTCCGCCGATGACGGCGCGCCACTGGTCCAGAGTGACATCGTTCTTCGTAAGGGCTTCGCGGAGCGATTTCATGAAAGCGCGGATGTCGTCATCCTTTCCCCACATGACCTGCGACGGGCCTGTGATCCCGTGTCGCTCGAGATGCGGGAAGAGCACATTTTCCTTGCGGGCGTAGTGCTTCTCGACGTCGAGGAGCCGCTCGTGCATCTCGCGCCACCGCGAGACGCTCGATTCGAGGTTCGCCTCGTTCAAACCGCTGATTACCTCGCGCATTGCTTTCGTCGCTTGGAGGATCGCCTCGTTCTCGCAGTGGAGTGTGTGGAAGGGATGCCCAGGCGCCGTTCGCGCCCGAAGATCGTCCTGGACGAGTTCGCCGAGTACCTGCGAGTGAAGATCGCACATCCCCTTGATCTCGCTCACCGTCATCCCCTGCGAGATGAGCTTCTGCTCCATGGCGACGATCTCTTCGCTCGTCGTCCGGCGGACGAGGGAGGCGAGCTTCTCTCTCGCCGCCTCCCGGTCTTTTCCCGCGTGAAGGTCCCTGATGATCTCGGCCAGTATCTCGACACGTTTTTCGCTGTTGTCGATGAGTTCGCTCAAAGCGCCACCTCTATAGTCCGTCGCAAATACGAGGGTTTCATTGGGTGCGTCCCATGGTCCCGGGGGCCTCGCCCGGCGCGGAAAGGGCCGGTCAAACGCCCGCTTGACAGCGAAGATAACACAAGCTATTCTGGATGTCAATATCCAGATATCCATATTACGGGAGGAAAACAATGTTTTCGCAAACGGTGGAATATGCGCTCCGTACGGTCGTGTGGCTCGCCGCCCAGGACGGAGAGCCGCGGACGACGCAGCAGATCGCCAGGGCGACGAAGATCCCCGCCGGGTATCTCGCCAAGATCCTCCAAACCCTTGGCCGCGCGCGCCTCGTCAATTCGCAGAGGGGAATGAAAGGCGGCTTCACTCTGGCGCTCGCCCCGGAGAAGCTCTCGCCGTGGGACGTCATCGTGGCGATCGATCCGGTCCAGCGAATCGAGAAGTGCCCGTTGGGGCTGAAGTCCCATTCCAAGAAGCTCTGCCCGTTCCATCGCCGGATGGATCATGCGCTCGGCCTCATCGAGAAGGAACTCAGAGCGGCACGGATCTCCGATTTGCACGAGGGATCGTCGAAGGGCAAGCCGTTCTGCGGGTGAGAGCAGTCGCGAATCGGGTAAGTGGGTGCTGCGGGGTCGTTGAGAACCCTTCGCGGGAGCGACCGAGGATCGCCCGCCGCGGGTCCTGTCGGCCATCCGCCCGCGGCCGTGCTCGCAAGCGC
>CAZYCB010000013.1:0-1937 GCA_964645735.1 uncultured bacterium
CAGGCGCGGCCCCGTCCTCGAGGAGACCTCCGCCGCGATCACCTCGTCGTTCGAAACGAGCGGCTACGGCGCGACGCAGCCGCAGCGGCTCTCGGTCGCGACGGAGAACCTCTGGGAAGGAAGATTCCGGTTCATCGTGACAGTCACCGACCGCCGCAGCTTCCGCACGGCGACGAAGTGGGAGGATTTCTCGATCGTCAAGTAGACAAGCGCACCGGCGGCGGAAATCGCTCCGGGCGTTCGTCTCTCAGAGCGTCATGACGAGATGTGCCCTCATATGCGGTCTTCTGCTGTCGGCGCTCCTGCCGTCGCCGGCCTGGCCGCAGGCCTTTCTGGGAGAGGATTCCCTCCTCGCCGGGCTCCCGCCCCGGGAGCGCACGACCTACTTCGAGCTTCGACTTCTCATGAATCCGGATCAAATGCGGACATACCTGGGGCTCCCGAGCGCGCGGGAACGCTCCAAATGGATCGGGCGGTTCTGGGTCGGGCTCGACCCCACGCCGACCACCGACGCGAACGAGAGACGCGCCGAGCACGAACGACGCATACTCCTCGCGCGCGAGCGTTACGGCTCGCGCACGGCTCCCGGCTGGGACAACCGGGGAGAGATTCTTATCCGATACGGGGCTCCGGCGAACCTGACGACGACAGCGGAAAACGTCACTCCGAGCAGCTACGTGGCGTCCGGGGAGACCTGGCGCTATCTCGCGCCTCGCATGGTCGTGCATTTCCAACGCACTATCGAGGGCGAGTACGTCTGCTCCGGAAATCCGGTCTTCTGGTACGACAAAGGACTCTTTGCGATACCGACCGAGCCCGATTACTGCGCCGATCAGTGGATCAACCAGGAACTGGCGCGAATGATGAATCCCGACGGAGATTATCATCCCGAGGATATGCCAATGCAGGAAAACGAGATCTACCGAAACGTCGAGGAGTGGCCCTTTGTCCACACCTGCGATCTTGAAGAAAAGATCCATTGCTACATCGACATCACAACCTTCAGAAACGCTGACCGATCGCTCCGGACGGAGGTCGATTTCGAAGTCCCCGCGAACGAAATGAAATTCTTCGGCGAGGGAGACGACCGAGGCGCCGCGGTGGAATACCGGGTCCTCGTGAGGGATTCGACGATGCGGAAGATCTCATTCGAACGCGATCGCGTCAGGATCACCGCCGCCGACCCGCGTTCCGGGTCGATGCTCATCCCCGGCCAGGTCGCGCTTCATCTGAAGCCAGGGCATTATTGGATGGGTCTCGAAGCATACGACAACTGTACGAAGAGGAGAGCGTCGTTCATGAAGGAGATCGAGGTCGCGCCCCTGAACGGGTCCCCCGATATCAGCGACATTCAATTCGCAAGCAGCATTCGGGACGCTGAGCCCGGCTCGAGGTTCGCAAAGGGGAACCTGCAGGTCGTGCCCCATCCGATTCGCGCGTACCGCATCCCCTTCCCGATCAGCTTCTACTTCGAGATCTACGGGCTCGATACGGATCAGGATGGAAAAGCCTTCTACCGGGTCGAGTACCGGATCGTCCCGCTCGAAAAGCGCAGGCGCGGTCCCGTCCTTGAACAAATAAGAACCGCGATAAGCTCGTCGTTCGAGACGAGCGGCTACGGCGCGACGCAGCCGCAGCGGCTCTCGATCGCGACGGATGAGCTATGGAAGGGGCCGTTCAGATTGGAAGTGACGGTCACCGACCGACGCAGCTTCCGCACGGCGACGAAGAGCGAGGATTTCTCGATCCTCAAGTAATCGCTTGGCGCCGCTCTTTCTTCCACGTATCTTCTCTACAGGGATCCCACGGAACAACAGGCTTCGGCCGGCATTGCGTCCGGCGTACATCGCGGGTTCGTCATGAAGAGATGCGTTTTCATATGCGCGCTTCTTCTCGGCGCCTCTCTTGCCTCTCGCGTCGCTTCCGATAGCTTCAAG
>CAZYCB010000014.1:0-1978 GCA_964645735.1 uncultured bacterium
GCTGCACCGTGAGTCTCACTGTGAACACACAGGATGACTACTCGCAAGTGCAGAAGATCACGCTTGAACGCAGTCTTCCCGGATTATGGGTGGAGGAGGATTCGATCTTGGCACCGATTCCGACTCCCGATTGGACGTTGACGTGTCAGATCGACGGCCACTACACCGACGGCCCGCATACGTTTCGCGTGGTGTTTCATTGCCAGGACGGATCGAAGAGCTACTCGTTTCCTGTTTTCGTCACTGCCGAGAGAGGGGTCCCTGTTTTGATTTCGGTCTTTGAAGCCGAGCAGGTGGTGGGTGGAGTTCTCCTTCGTTGGAGGATCGCGGAGGGGGCGGGGCTCGAAGGATTCAACATCTACAGGTCGTCGGAGCTGGACGCTGGTTTTGAGCGGGTGAACGATCAACTCATTCCTGCCGATCAGGGGAATGAATATGTCGATCAGGATGCGAGGTCGGGAGAGACGTATTGGTACCAACTCGGTGCTGTGGCTGACGACGGTGAATGGATGTCGCAGACGGTATCGATGGAGGTGCCGAAGGCGGCTCTGGCGCTTCACCAGAACGTGCCGAACCCGTTCAACCCGACGACGACGATTTCGTTCGTGTTGCCTGAGAGAACACGAGCAGTGTTGGCGATCTACGATGTTGAGGGGCGCCTCGTAAGAACGTTGGTAGATGAAGTGCTTGGCGGTGGACTCACTGAAGCGACATGGGACGGGAGGGACGCCCAGGGTCACCGTGTGAGTTCGGGCGTGTACCTGTACCGTGTGCAAGCGGGGAATCAGACGATCACCAAGAAGTTGACGATGTTACAATAGACGTTCGATCAGGGAGACCTGAGAAGAAGCCCGGTTGCCGAATCGTCGGAGTGGCCGGGCTTCTTGTTGCGGTATTCTCGCGGGCGTAATGTTCATCACCGTCATCTCATCTGCCACTACGTCTGCCACTACGGATCGGGTCTATCGGGTTCTCACGAGACAAAAGGGAAGTGATAGACAATCTACAAGACCCGGAATTCCGCGTCGATAAGCCAATTAGCGCAAACTCAATCACTTGGCGTTTCATCTTCCTTCGTCTTCCCAAACCGTGTGTCGGACGTTCGAGTCGTTTCGGGGGCACCATATATATCAGCGACTTGCGTTTCAGATCCATCTACCACTTTCGCCCCATTTGTCACTGATCTGTCACTTGTTTTCGGAATCGAGAGAAGCTCGACCGCCCGTCGTTTGGATTCGGGAGAAGGATGGGCGTACCGCATCGTCGTGGTGATGCTGGCGTGTCCCGCGATCTGTTTGACCGTGACGAGATCGGCGCCCCCCAAGATCATACGGGTGATCGCAGAATGTCGGAGAACGTCGGAGAACGTGGAACCGGATTGTCCGAATCCCTGACCTCCGAGGCCGCCGCGCGGTAGGTGAAAGGCGCCTGACAATATCCCCAGCGTCTTCGCCATGGTGACAATCTGCTTCTTTCCTCTGTTGTTTTCGGATGGAGCAGCCTACTATCTGAGTGTACGCAACATGGTGATGTTGCCGGGGGATGGACAGGCAAACAACTGGACAGGAGATGGACTATGGGACTGAAGAAAGAGGTTGAAGCCGTGCTGAACAAACAGATCGAGCAAGAGTTTGACGCGGCAGTCGTGTACTACGGCATGTACATCTACTTCGAAAAGGAACTGTTCAAAGGGTGTGCGGCGTGGTTCAAGCATCACGTCGGCGAGGAAATGTCGCACGCCGCGAAGATCATCGAGTACATGCTGGAGCGCGGCGGGTCGCCGGCAATTCCCGCCACCAAGGCGCCGAAGACGAAGTATGCCTCCCCACTGGAGGCCATGAAAGGCGCGTTGGGCCATGAGCACGGCAACACGACCGGCATCTACGCCTGCCTCAAGGTCGCAATCGCGGCCGACGACCCGGCCACAGCCGAGATGCTGCAATGGTTCGTCAAGGAGCAGGTCGAGGAAGAGCAGTGG
>CAZYCB010000015.1:0-9129 GCA_964645735.1 uncultured bacterium
CCGGAGCTACTCCTCGGAGATGACCTGAAGGGAAGCGCTGCACCCGAGCCGCGTCGCGCCCGCCTGCACGAGAGACTCCGCCTGCTCCCGCGATCTTATGCCTCCGGACGCCTTGATTCCCGCGCGATCCCCCACCGCCGATTTGATGGCGAGGATATCCTCAACCGCCGCGCCGCGGCTCGCGAAACCCGTAGACGTCTTGACGAAATCGACTCCCGCATCCACGGCGAGGCGTGATGCGCGAGCGATCTGGGAAGGGTCGAGGTAGGCGGTTTCGACGATGAGTTTGACGACCGCCCGGCCTTTGCAAAGCGCCGTGATGTCTCTCGTCTCTTTCTCGACGGCTTCCACCGCCCCCGAGAGAAACATCGACACGTTCATCACGACGTCGATCTCGTCCGCACCGCTATGCAGCAGCGCCTCCGCTTGATGGAGCTTCTCGTCGCGCGTGTCCCACCCGAAGGGAAACGACACAACCGAGCAAACGGGGATTCCCTTTCCGCCCGTCTCCGCCACGGCGAGCGGGACGTAGCAGGGCGGGACGACGACGGCGGCGAAGCGGTAGGTGCACGCCTCCCTGCAGGCGGTGCGTATGTCTTCCCTCGTCGCGCCGGGCTTGAGGATCGTATGGTCGATGATTCGCGCAAGATCTCTATTCCATTTGTCCAAGCGTCCCCTCCGTTTCAAGAGACAACGTCGCGGAGAAAGCTCCGCCCCGGAAAACTCTCCTCGAGCCGGAAGTTCTCCGCGATCGTCCGCCCTACGTCCGCGAATGTGGCGCGGGTCCCCAGATTCCGTTCGCCTTCGCCCGCCGCGAGCCGCCGGTGATACACGAGAAGCGGGACGTACTCGCGGCTGTGGTCCGTGCTCGGTGTCGTCGGATCGTTTCCGTGATCCGACGTGACGATGACGAGCACACGCTCGTCGATCGAACCGACGAGCCCCCGCAGATAGGAATCGAACTCCTCCAGCCCCAACGCGTATGCCCTCGCGTCGTTCCTGTGCCCCCACATCATGTCGAAATCGATGAGGTTCGTGAATATGAGCGACGATTCCCGATCCCGCACGGCGGCGAGCGTCGCCGCCATCCCCTCCCTGTTGTTCTTCGTCGTCACGTGACGGGAGATTCCGCGGCCGGCGAAGAGGTCGAAGATCTTGCCTATCGCGAGCACTCGCCTGCCCCGCCGATCGAGCGCGTCGAGGACCGTCGGCCGGATGGGCGGCAGGGAGAAGTCCCTCCTGCCCTGCGTTCTGTAGTAGCCACCCGCGCCGCCCGCAAAGGGACGTGCGATGACCCGGGCGACGTCGTGGGGGGCCCGGAGGATCGACCGCGCGAGTTCGCAGTACCTGTACAATTCTTCTCTGGGAACCACCGACTCGTGGGCGGCGATCTGAAAGACGCTGTCCTGAGAGGTGTAGAGGATCGGCTGTCCCGTCTTGACGTGAAGCTCGCCGAGCTCCTGAATGATCTCGGTGCCGCTCGCCGCTTTGTTCCCGAGCACCGTGCGGCCGATACTCTGTTCGAACTCGCGCACGAGTTCCGGCGGAAACCCGCGGGGATAGACGGGGAACGGCCGGTCGACGACACACCCCATCAGTTCCCAATGTCCGCTCGTGCTGTCCTTTCCGGCTGAAACCGGCGTCATCTTTCCGAAGTACGCCTTCGGAAATGGCTCGGGCGGCACGCCTTCGATAGGAGCGATGTTTCCCAGTCCCATCCCGCCAAGCACGGGCAGACGGAGAGAACCCACGTGGGTCGCCGCATTCCCGAGGCTGTTGCTCCCGGTGTCGCCGAAGCGCGCCGCGTCGGGGGCTTCGCCGATGCCTACGCCGTCGAGGATGATGCAGACCACCTTCTGGAATTCCGCCGGAGGCTCGTGGGGATGGGTTGTCATGGAAGACGAGGAAGGGTTAGACGTGTCGGATGTTCACTCCAGTTGCTCGTCGAGACGAAACGTCTACACGTTCACATGTGCCGGAAGCACGCCGAGAAGGCACTTGAACGTCTCTATTCTGCCGTGGCGAAGGTACATCCGGGGCACGCGCTTGCTGATGCCGCACATGATCTCGTACGAAATCGTACCCGCCCACCGGGCGACGTCATCGACCGTGATCTCGGCGCCGGACGCCCGCCCCATCAACACAACCTCGTCGCCGAGGACCGGCGCGGGCGCGACGTCGGTCAAATCCACCATCGTCATGTCCATCGTCACGCGTCCGATGACGGGCACGAGTTTTCCGCCGACGAGCATCCGCCCCGCGTTCGACAACCGGTAAGGATACCCGTGACCGTACCCCACGGGCACCACCCCCATCAGCGTGTCTCTCTCGGTCGTGTACGTCCGGCCGTAGCTCACCGGAGTCCCCCGGGGAATTCGCCGGGCTTGCACGAGACGCGATTTCCAGCTCATCACCGGCCGGACGTCGAGGGTTTCTCTTGTCCCCGTCGGATAGTGGCCGTAAGCGACAAGACCCGGACGCACCATCTGCATGTGCGTCTCAGGGACCGTCGCGAGGGCGGCGCTGTTGGCGCTGTGAATGAGCGGGATTCGCACGCCGGCCGTTTTCAGCCGCTCGATCACGGCGAGAAAGCGGCGGACCTGCTCGCGCGTGAATTCCGTATCGGTGTCCGACGCGGCGTAGTGCGTGAAGACGCCCCCGAGCTGGAGTCCGGAGAGGCGGCTGATTCCCGCGGCAAGGCCCTCGGCCTCCTCGGCGAAGAACCCTGTCCTGCCCATACCCGTGTCCACCTCGACATGGACCTCGGTGGTCACCCCTTTGCCGGCGGCGTACGCCGCAATCTGGCGAGCGAACTCGAGCGACGGTGCCGTCACCGCAAAACCGTTGTCCACAACGCCGGGAATTTCCTCCTCGATGACGGGGCTCAAGATCAGAATCGGTTTGCGGACTTCCGCCCTTCGCAGCTCGAGCGCCTCGTCGAGGGTCGCCACTCCGTACCAGTCCACCCACGCGTCGCCCGCGTGCGCGATCTGGACCGCCCCGTGACCGTACGCATCCGCCTTGACCGTCAGGAGAACCGCGACGTTTTTCGCCAGCGATTTTCGTATCGTCCTGAGGTTCTCGGCCAGAGCGTCGAGGTCGATGTCAACCCAAGTGGGGAGCCCTCGCATAATCGTCCTTTGGCGCTGTTCCACGCCGCAAAAGCCGTGCATATTCCATGCCCGGGAAATTTGTCGGAGTTCACGCTAGCGCAGCGGCGCCGAGGCGGTCAAACAAAAAAAGGCGCAGCGGCGTGCGCCTTTCCGCCGCGCGGCAGACCGCCAGCTCCCGCTTATCCGGAAACGATCCGCGAGCCGTACGTGACGTACTCGACCTCGACCGTCCCGGCGATCTTCGAACGCAGACGCGAGGACTGCTCCTCCGTTCCCCTCATCAGGATTCCGCCCTCGAACTCGTACCCTTTCTCGACGAGGAGATCGAGAAAAAGTCCCATGCCGTCCGACGGATCGGCCACGCGGAGTTTCGCACCACCGCCGAGGAGGAAGTAGCGCGCCTCGCCGTTTTCGGTCTCCCGCGCGATCGGAGCCTTGATCCTGAATTTCTTGTTCTCGAGGGAGCGCAGTACATCGGTTCGTTCGTACGGAACGTCGCCGATCGAGAGCGGCTCGTACCCACCCATGCGAAACCCCGCCGCGCTTTGTACCCTCGGGTACAGCAGAGCCCCTGTGCTCGGAAGGAAAGTGGTGTCGGCCGCGGAGAAGATCTTCTCGACCCTAAAATGAACGAACGGAGAAAATTCCTTCACGACACCCAGAGCGAAATCGCCGTCCATCTTTTCCCGCAGCTTCTCTTCGAGACCCCGTCCTCCGATGAACTCCAGAATCTCTCCTTCCCGGATCAGCCCGAGATTCCCTTTGAGCGCCTGGACATCGGGGTTGACGAGCTTGTATCTGAATCCCTTGCTCGCAACTCTGCCGCGCGTGATCTGCCGCAGCGTCACTGTGGGGTAGGGGTCGACTTGTTTCTTGCCGCCGCAGCTCGCGGTCATCGCCGCGAGAACGAAGACGGATACGATGGCCGTCAGAATCCGTTTCCGCATCGAACTCACGCTCCTTCGCTCCTCGACGGACTCGTGAGGGGTACGACCGACGCCCTCCCCACGAGTAACTTCGGGACTGGGCCGGACGAATCCGGCATCACGAAGCAGGGGCAACGTATCACTGGGGATCGCGCGTGTCAACTCCAAGAAAAGATTAGGGTTCCGTGTGCCGTGGGGGGTGCCGCCGCCTCTCGTGCGCGGCCCTGCCGAGCGGCGTGTACGCCCCCGGGGCTGCGCCTGCCCGGCGGATGGTAACACATTTTCTCCCATGGGAATGCCGGCACCGCGAAGAGCCCAAAAAGGCTTGACTTTTCCGAGCCGTCCGTGCTTTCTTTAAGCAGAACCCCACCTGGTTAGTAATTCCAATAGTGTCAGATTCATGGTATCCCTCCCATTGATAAGGATGGTCTCATGAGACGCAAGCTACCACTGTATCTGATCTTCGCCGCGGTAGTCGTAATGATACCGAGTTGGAGTTCGGCTCGGTGGGATCCCGAGACGAAAACTAAGAAGGATGCGTTGCCCGACTTGCAGCGAGTGATGGTGTTGGACGGGTCGAACGTCCACAACGTCGGCGAACTGCAGATGCACGTGGGTAACTGGGGTAACTTTGGATCGTGGCCGGGAAGCCGATTCCCGTTCTCCGAACAGCCGTCCGGTCAGTGGCCTGCGGGGAGCGGCGTCGAGTACCTGTTTGTCGCCGGTCTATGGATAGGAGCGCTGAAGAGCGGGGTCCCGGCCGTGAGCACCGCCGCCTACGCACTGGAGTTCCGGCCGACGCAGGACGCCGTCGACAGGATCTACAGGTCTTCCGAGGGCGCGCGCGGCGGCAACCGGCTGCCATCACCCGACGCGGACGACGACAAGGACGGTACCATCGACGAGGACTGGCTGAACGGAAGGGACGATGACGAAGATGGGCAGATCGACGAAGACTTCGCCGCCGTATCCAAACAGATGTTCAGCTGCTGGTACACGGACGACCAGCCCGTCTCGACACAGATCTACCCCGAACACAACCCGCTCGGTCTGAAGATACGCCAGGAAAGCTATCAGTGGGAAGAGGATCGTTTCGACGATTTCGTCGGAGTGGAGTTTTACATCACCAATATCGGTAACAACATCCTCGAGGACCTCTTCATCGGGTTCTTTGCTGACTGCGATGCAGGTCCTCTGGAAACGGACAACTACTACGAGGACGACGCCACCGGGCACGTAGCCACGCCGCCGCTGTGCACGGACATGGGACCGGTCATAGTGGATGTCGCGTACACGTACGACGCGGATGGGGACAACGGAGCCACGCTGGGATACTTCGGCGTGATGTTCCTCGGCCACACGACCGACCCGACGGGCGAGACCGCGCCGCAGCGCGTCGGCATCAGCACGTATGCCAACTTCTCGGGCAGCCAGTCGTTCGAAGACGGCGGCGATCCGACAAACGATTTCGAACGTTACGAACTGCTCTCGCAAGAGATCATCGAGCGCAATCAAAGTGTACCCCGCGACTATCGAATGCTCATGAGCGCGGGTCCCTTTGCCGAGCTGCTCCCCGAAAGCACCCTCGTTTTCCAGACCGCGTTCGTGTGCGGCGAGGGGCTCGAGGGAATGATCTCCAACGCGTCGAGCGCCCAGCTCACCTACGACGGCGCGTGGTTCAACCTCGACGGGGACAGGTTGACGGGGATCGACGGCAGGGAAACACCGGTCCCGGGTCCCGCAGAATTCGTGGCGATCGATACCTGCCGGGCGGAGCTCAAGAACCCGATTCCCGTCGTCCCGAGAGGAACGACCCTGTGGATCAACAACGACTGCGTGAGAGAGCGGGATTTCCAGCTTTTTTGCGGGTACTCGGACGATGACAGCATCAAGTTCCGGACCGGAGTCGACAGCAAGGAAGAGCAGATCAACTGGATCGTCGGTACGGCACCGCCTCCTCCAACGATGAGACTCGACGATCACTCGGCCAATGGACTCGTCATCTATTGGGACAACTTCAGCGAGACGATCCCTGACGTGAAGACGCAGCAGTACGATTTCGAAGGGTATCGCGTGTGGCGCGCGGACAATTGGAACCGTCCCCTCGGGAGCTCGATCGACAACGGGCCTAGCGCCGAGCTGTGGAAGCTCCTCTTCCAGGCCGACGTGATGAACGGCTTCGGGGAGGACTCCGGCCTCGAACGGTACCGCTACGAGCCGCTGACGCGCACCCTCTCGGCGACGCAGAAAAAGGATTTCATCGAGTCGCTGAAAGAATACATCATCGAATTCCCCGGCAAGACGCCGCCCTGCCCGCAGGGGGTCACGCAGGACGTGTGCGACACGCTCCTGGCGCTGGCGAAATGGCAGCTCGGCGCCGACGGCGGGCGGCAGTACTACCGTTACATCGATCGCTCGATGCACCTCGGCCGCCACTACTTCTACTCGGTGACCGCCATGGACCATGGGTTTGGCGATTCGGGCGAGTACATCGACGGCAAAGTCGGCGACCCTTCGTCGAATTTCAGGTACGTGCAGCCGCTCAGCGTGTCGCAGGAAGCTTGGTCGTACGACGAAAACCAGATCTATGTCGTCCCGAACCCTGCGACGAGAGAGACGATGGGAGATTGGCCATCCCTCGCACCTAACAACGACGACCCCACAGGGATCAAAGTCGAGTTCAGGAATCTGCCGAAATCGACGGGCGTCATACGGATCTACACGCTCGCGAGCGACCTCGTTCAGGAGCTCAACTTCGACGGAACCGATGGCGTGGGGACCGTGATGTGGGACCTCGTCAGCCGCAACAGGCAGGACGTGGCGAGCGGCATCTACCTCTACTCGGTGGAAAGCGACGACTCCAACTTCGAGCGGTTCACGGGAAAGTTTGTCGTGATCCGCTAGCGGTCCATACGAAAAGGACGGCAAAAAGCCCCGGCATCCGAACCGCCGGGGCTTTTTGTTTCTCCGAATCTCCGGAAGGGGACGGCCTGCCGGCCGCTACCCGCTGAGGAGAGTCTTGAACTCTTTGGTGAGGAGCGGAACGATCTCGAACATGTCCCCCACGATCCCGTAGTCCGAACTCTGGAAGATCGGTGCGTTCGGATCCTTGTTGACCGCCACGATGACTTTCGAGGTCCGCATCCCGACGAGGTGCTGGATGGCCCCGGAGACGCCGCAGGCGATGTAGAGCTTCGGATTGACCACCTTGCCCGTCTGCCCGATCTGCTTCGAGTGCGGCGCGTAGCCCGCGTCGACAGCGGCGCGCGACGCGCCGACGGACCCGCCGATAACGTCAGCGAGGTCCTCGAGGATTTTGAAGTTCTCCGCGCTCTTGAGCGAACGGCCTCCCGCGACGATGATCTCGGCCTCCGTCACATCCTTCTTCCCCGCCGTCGCACCCTCGATCTCTCTCACTATCCCGTGGATGCTCTCCGCCGTGATGGGGAGGGCAACCTCTTCGACCTTCGCGCCTGCTGCGCCGCGTGCCGCCGCCGGATAGACGTTGGGACGAATAGAGGCCATCTTGATCCCTGCGTTCGTCGAGACGACGTGTGCGTACACCTTTCCGGAGTACACGGGACGCTTCGCCTTGAGCGCGCCGTTTTCGAAATCGATGTCCACGCAGTCCGTCATGAGCGCCCCTCCCATACGTGCTGCGATGCGCGCCGAGAGGTCCTTACCCATCGAGGTCGCCCCGAAGAGCACAACGCCCGGGTCCGCCTTCCGTATCACGGCCTCCAGGCCGCTTGCGAACCCTTCCGTAGAGTACTTGTCGAGCACTGGGCTCTTGACGACGAAGACGCTCCGAACGGGGAGCGCGGCGGCTTCTTCGACCGCCTTGTCGACAGCGTTCCCGAGGACGGCGAGGGCAACGGCACCTCCGCTCTTTGCGGCGATCTTCGCCGCGGCGGTGACGACTTCCGCGTTGATCTTCTTCATCTGTCCGTCGCGGATCTCCGCGAACACCAGTACGTCGTTGGTCATTTCACTCCTCCGGGACGTGGTACCTCTCTCGACAGCTTCGATACCCCGCGTCGGCCGCGGGCTAGATTACCTTCGCATCTTCGTGCAGCGCGCGAACGAGCTTGGCAGCCTGCTCGGCGGGCTCGCCTTCGATCAGCCGGCACGACGAGCGCCCCGCCAGGGGCTCGTAGCCCACGACCTTCGTCGCCGATCCCGCAGCTCCGACGTCCCCGGGGCCGAAGCCCGCGAGGTCGGACAGAGCGATTTTCTTGATCTCTTTCTTCTTCGCCTTCATGATGCCCGGGAGCGACGCGTACCGCGGCTCGTTGAGTCCTTTCTCGCACGTGACCGCTGCGGGGAGCTTCACGTCGACGACCTCGTCGCCGCCCTCGACGCGGCGCCGGGCGGTGATCTTCGTCTTGTCGTCGCTCATCTCCATCTTAGTGACGATCTGGACCTGGGGAATGCCCAGGTGTTCCGCGACCGCCGCGCATGTTTGAGCGGCATCGTAGTCGATCCCCTGCTTGCCGCCGAGAACGAGGTCGAATCCGATCGAAGCGACCGCTTTGGCGAGTATCTTCGCCGTGTTGAGAGCATCCGTCCCCTCGAATGCGGGATCCCACACGTGGACCGCCTCGTCCGCGCCCATCGCGAGCGCGGTTCGGAGCGACTCGACGACGCGGTCGGGGCCCAGCGACACCACCGTGACGGTGCTGCCGTCCTTGAATTTCTCCTTCAGCTGTAGAGCAGCCTCGATGGCGTACTCGTCGAAGGTGTTGATCACCCACTTGATGCCTTGCGTGTCGATCGCCTTTCGGTCCGGTGTGGGTTTGATCTTCGACTCCGTATCGGGAACGTTCTTGACCAGGACGACTATTTTCAAACCTGAACCTCCTGTGGTATTCGCGCGGCCGGGGCGCTGCTAATCGCTCAAGCAGGCTCTCGAGATGACGATCCGCTGAACCTCGCTCGTACCCTCGTATATCTCCGTGATGCGAGCGTCGCGATAGTACCTCTCCACGGGGAAATCCTTCAGATACCCCGCGCCGCCGTGAATCTGAACGGCGTCCCTCGCGGCACGATTGGCCACTTCCGATGCGAAGAGCTTGGCCATCGAGGCCTCC
>CAZYCB010000016.1:0-9885 GCA_964645735.1 uncultured bacterium
CGTTCGAGGATGAACCGCAGAAGGACGCGGTCGCGTACGCGTTCGACGCGCTCGACAAGGCGAAATCCGACGAGCACACGCAGTGGACCATCGTCTATGACCTCGCCGGCCGCCGGATCCACTTCCGGACGAAGGAGAACCCTTCGATCCGCGTCATCGACTTTGCCGATCTCGATTTCTCGTGCGCCAAGCCGGCGCTGGTCCATGATCTCGCCGCCCCGGGTTCGGGAACGATCGCCAAGGAGCTCGAGGAATACACGTACGAGAAGAACAAAGCGCTCGTTACCCGGGCGTTCGGGGCGAGCGAATTCCTCGGGAACACCTCGGCGGCCACGGTGGAGATGCTCTCGCGGTATCCGGAGAGCTTGGGATGTTCCGAGCGGCGGTGAATCGCCTTGAGAAACGAATGACTACGGTGTAGATTCGGACGCACGGATCGTTCTTCGTCGAACCCATAGCTCCGACGGACACACGACGCCGGTCGAGTTGTGACTCCGAATCCGGCGATAGCTCCGATCGAAGGGGAGAATCCATGCACTTCGCACTGAAAACAAAGCGCCGCGGCGAAACGCGTCGATCGACACCCAACAGCCGCCTGCTCGTTCCGGCAATCGTGGCGATGTCCCTCGCGATCGCTGCGTGCGAAAAGAAATTCACCGGCGACACGGCCATCTTCACCTGCTCGGACGGCGTGCGAGTCGAAGTGACCTATTCGCAAGACCGCGACCGCGCGATGGTTCGTCTCGAAGACAAATCGTACGAGCTCACCCGGACTTCCGCCGCGTCCGGAACGAAGTACAGCAACGGCAGGGTCGTTTTCTGGAACAAGGGCCGCGGAGCGATCGTCGAGATCGACGGCCGGGTCGCGCACGACGGCTGCCGTCTGGCCGAGTAACGGGGTTGATGACCGTGCGTTTCGACGCGGTGCTGTTCGATCTTGACGGAACCCTGCTGAACACGCTGGAAGACATCGCCGACGCGGCGAACCGCGTGCTCGCCCGCCGCCGTTTTCCCGCACATCCAGTCGACGCCTACAGGCACTTTGTCGGGGAGGGAGCGCGTGTGCTCGTGTGGCGGCTGCTCCCGCAGGACGCGCGCACGGAAGAACTCGTTGACGTGATGTACGCGGAATTTCGCATGGAGTACTCCCGGAACTGGAACGCCAAGACGAAACCGTACGACGGGATCTCCGAGATGCTCGACGGCCTCGTCGAGCGGGGCTTGAAAATCGCGGTGCTTTCGAACAAGCCCGACGATTTCACCCAGCGATGCGTCGGCGAACTCTTGCCCCGCTGGACGTTCGATGCCGTGCTCGGACACCATGCCGGCATTCCTCCGAAGCCCGACCCCACGGGCGCACTGCACATCTCGCGCGAACTTCGCGTGCCGCCCGCGCGTATGCTCCTCGTGGGGGATTCGTCGATCGACATGGAAACGGCGCTTGCCGCCGGCATGACCCCCGCCGGTGTGCTCTGGGGGTTTCGGGATCGGGACGAACTGGAGAAGAGCGGAGCCCGCGCGGTCATCGCGGCACCCAAGGACGTGTTCGCGCTCCTCGAGCCCATCGAGACGTCATGAAGCGAAGCCCCATCGAAGTCTTCGGCCTGGGACAGTGCTGCCTCGACCATGTCGCGCTCGTCGAGAGCTACCCGCCGCCCGATTCGAAATGCGAATTCTCGGAGATGGTCATCCAGGGCGGCGGTCCGGTGGCGACCGCTCTCGTCGCGCTGTCGCGCTGGGGTGCGGCGTGCGCGTTTGCCGGCGTGGTTGGGGACGATCCGTTCGGAGTGATGATCGAGAAATCGCTCGACGAGGAGGGAATCGATACGCGGGGGCTCGTCATCCGCGCCGGGTGCGGGTCTCAGTTCGCCTTCATCGCTGCGGAGCCGGGTGTGGGGAGGCGCACCGTCTTCTGGCGCCGGCCGACGGGATCGGCGCTGCGGCCGGACGAGATCGACTTGGCGACGCTTCGCGAAGCGAAAGCACTCCACACCGACGGGCTTTTCATCGACGCATCGCTCGCGGCGGCACGCGAGGCGAGACGCGCCGGGGTCGCCGTCATCGTCGACGCGGGGTCGCTGAGGGAGGGGATGCTCGATCTCGCCCGCGAGAGCGACTACTTCATCGCGTCGGAGAAATTCGCACGAGAACTCGTCGGGGCGGAGGATGCGTCGGGTGCGTGCCGCCGGATGCTCGAACTTGGGCCGCGCGTCGTCGGGGTGACGCTCGGGGCGAGGGGCTACGTGGCGTCGTTTGCAGGTAGAGCGGTCGAACGTCCCGCGTACGAAGCCGAAGCGGTGGATACAACGGGATGCGGCGATGTGTTTCATGCGGGCGTGACCTACGGCGTCGTGCGGG
The DNA here is from genome assembly GCA_964645735.1 of uncultured bacterium. Classification (GTDB taxonomy): domain Bacteria; phylum Krumholzibacteriota; class Krumholzibacteriia; order WVZY01; family WVZY01; genus CAZYCB01. The sequence goes on from CAZYCB010000016.1 coordinate 2,359, forward strand.
AATGGCCCGTCGAGAAGAGTCTCGACTTCGCCGCATGGGCGGCGGCCAAAGTGAGCACGCGTCTCGGCGGCCGCGAGGGGATACCGGCGAGGGAAGGGTATCCCGGGGATTGAATCGCACACACGACAGGAGGAGTTCATGTTTCGCAAGCTGGAAGATTTTTTGAGCGTGTACGCCAACTTGACCGAGGGTACCGGGAATATCCTCGCGACACTCACCGACGAGAACCTCGGCCAGTCGGTCACACCGGGACACCGCACGCTCGGACAGCTCGGATGGCACGTCGTCGCCACGGTGCCCGAGATGATGAACCGGACGGGTCTCGGGCTGGGTTCCGTCGATCCCGCATCGATGCCGCCGGCTTCGGCGAAGGAAATCGCCGACGCGTACCGGAAGGTGACGCAGGAAGTCGTTCGGGCGATCAAGGCGAACTGGAACGACAGCACGCTCCTCGAAACGGACGACATGTACGGCAAACCGTGGCCGCGGGGCGCGACGCTTCAGGCGCTCGTCACTCACGAGGTTCATCACGTGGGACAAATGACGGTGCTCCTCCGCCAGGCCGGGGCGAAAGTCCCGGGCATCTACGGGCCGGCAAAGGAAGAGTGGACGCAGTTCGGAATGGAGCCCCCGCGGTACTGAGGTCGACTGTCTTCGATCGATCGAAGGCGCGAGCGAAAAGAGGCTCCGGTGTGCAGCGAACGGCGGCGCGACGATCGCCAGAGAGACGGAGGTTCGAGACGGCATGAAACGAATCGTGATTCTCATCGATGATCTCAACGTGGAAGCCGAACTCAACGAGTCCGAATCGGCCGCCAAGATATGGGATGCACTCCCGATCGTCGGAACCACGTCCACCTGGGGCGAGGAGATCTTCTTCGAGATTCCGGTCGTCCAGGAGCTCGAGCCGGGCGCGAAGCAGGAGGTCGAAGTGGGAACGCTCGCGTACTGGCCTCCGGGAAAGGCCCTCTGTATATTCTTCGGGAAGACGCCCGTGAGCACGAGCGCGAAGCCCAAGGCGTACAGCCCCGTGAACGTCGTCGGTACCGTGCTGGGGGACACGAAGATTTTCAAGATCCTTTGTTCGGGCGACGAGGTGAGGGTCAAGAAGGCGCCTTGAAGCGGCGGCCGCGTTTCGCCGACTGCACGATGAATCTTAAAACCAAGAAATACTGGATATTCGACATGGACGGGACGCTCACCGTTCCCGCCCACGACTTCGACGCGATCCGAAGGGAACTCGGCCTGTCGCTGGGAAGGCCCATTCTCGAACAGCTCGCCGAGCTCCCGGAAGAGCGCGCGAACCCTCTTTTCGAACGTCTCGACGAGATCGAACTCGAGATCGCCCAGCGCGCCGAGCCCCAGAAGGGGGCGCTCGAGCTGCTCGCGCATCTCAGGGCGAGCGGTGCAGGGTTGGGGATACTGACGAGAAACAGCAAACCGACGGCGCGCGAGACGCTCCGCATCTGCGGTCTCGCCGATTTCTTCGATCCGCGCTATATCATGTCCCGCGAGATGTGCGCGCTCAAACCGAGCGGAGACGGTGTACGAAAACTCCTCGGCCTGTGGGGCGCGTCGCCGGAAGCGTCGGTCATGGTGGGGGACTATCTCTTCGATGTCATGGCAGGGCGCGAGGCCGGCGTCGAGACCGTGTTCGTCGATAATCTCGGACGGGAAGAGTACGCCCGGCAGGCGGATCAGAGCGTGAAGACCATCGAGGAGCTGCTCGCTCTCCTCGATCATCCGCTCTAGACGGGAGCCTTTACACTCCCGCGATGACGGCGCCCGGCGTTCTGGCGGGCGCGGAAAAAGTGGGCGGCAGCATCATAACACACTGTGATAAACTCGCCGTGGAAAAGTTAGCAGCGAGTCCGGGTGTCCCAACGTTCGCGAGTTTGCCGTGCGCATCCAGCTCGAAACCTGCGAAGTAAGGTCCTTCCGCCGCGGGGACGCGAAGTCGCTCGCCGTTCACGCGAACAACCGCAGCGTATGGCTCAATCTGCGTGACGCGTTTCCCCACCCGTACACGGTCCGCGACGCGCGGGAGTTCATCGCGTACGCGTTGAGCTGCGACCCCGAAACGCACTTCGCGATCGTGGTCGACGAAAAGGCGGTGGGAGCGATCGGGTTCAAGCGCCTCGACGATGTCGAACGCGTGTCGGTGGAGGTGGGCCTCTGGCTGGGCGAGGCGTTTTGGGGCAAGGGAATCGCCGTCGATGCGTTGAAGGCCATGACCCGCTACGCCTTCGACACCTATCGCGTGACACGCGTCTTCGCGGCATCTTTCGAGTGGAACGCCCGGTCGCAGAGGGTTCTGGAAAAAGCGGGATATGCGTTCGAGGGGCGGATGCGCCGAAGCGCGGTAAAAGACGGGCGGGTCATCGATCAGTTGCTCTACGCATTCCTCGCGCCGGATTAACAAAGGAATGAAGAAACGGAGGATCCCATGGTCGAAACACCTTCTGAAATGCTTCCGCTCGGTACAAAGATGCCGGGCTTTTCGCTCGAGGACGCCGTCACGGGCAAAACGATGAGCGACCGCGACGCGTTGGGCGATAAGGCGACGCTCGTCATGTTCATCTGCAACCACTGCCCGTTCGTCGTACACGTGATGGACGAGCTGGGCAGGCTCGCCGCCGACTATATCCCCAAAGGCACGGCGGTGGTGGCGATCAACTCGAACGACGTCGCGTCGTACCCCGAGGATGCGCCGGCGAACATGAAGAAGCTCGCCGTGTCGAGAAAATGGCAGTTCCCGTTTCTCTTCGACGACACGCAGGAAGTTGCCAAAACCTTCAAGGCCGCGTGCACGCCGGATTTCTATCTCTTCGACGCCGCTGGGCGCCTCGCCTACCGGGGCCAACTGGACGACAGCCGCCCGGGAAGCGCCATACCGGTGACGGGGAAGGATCTTCGCGCGGCGCTCGACGCCGTCATCGCCGGAAAGCCGGCCGCCAAGCCGCAGAGACCGAGCATCGGGTGCAACATCAAGTGGAAGCCTGGCAACGAACCGCCGTACTTTGGATGAGGCGGCCGAAAACGGGGGCCATGTGAAAGACGCCCGCTATTGGATCGAGCACCTCGGTCTAGTGAGGCACCCCGAAGGCGGGTACTACAGAGAGACGTACCGGTCGCCGGAGTCGCTCGCCCGGGAGCATCTCCCCGAGCGCTTCAGCGGCCGCCGCGCGCTCTCGACCGCGATTTACTTTCTCCTCCCGGGGCACGAGATCTCCGTTTTTCACCGCCTCAAACAAGATGAAGTGTGGCACTTTTACGATGGATCGACGCTCTTCATCCATGCGATCAGCCCGGAAAGCGAGCACTCGAGGATCGCTCTCGGACGAGACGTCGAACGCGGCGAAACGCTTCAAACGACGGTGAAGGCGGGATGTTTCTTCGGCGCATCGGTGGACGACGCCGAATCGTACGCCCTCGTCGCATGCACGGCGGCTCCGGGGTTCGATTTCGATGATCTCGAGATCGCGAGCCGCGAGGAGCTTCTCGCGCGATATCCCGAGCACCGAGGCATTATCGAAAAGCTCGCGCGATAGAGACGACCCGGTAGAAACTCCCTGGGCGAGGGCGAAGGGCGCGATCGTTCAGATTCTCGGTTTCAAACCCGTGCGGGAATGCTAAGATCGAATCCACTCGTACGCGGTCGGACGCCGGCGGCACCATTCGTGCTGCGAGGGGCGTCCGTGTGACCGGCACGTTTCGAACAAGGAGGTCTTCGACATGACGTGTAACATCGGCAAGAGCGACAAGATGGTCCGGATCGTCGTGGGCATCGTCATCGCGATCCTAGGCATCGCGTTCAAGAGCTGGTGGGGATTGCTCGCGATCATCCCGCTCGGGACGGCGCTCATCAGCTGGTGCCCGCTCTACGTACCTCTCAAGATGTCCACGGTGAAGAAAGAGACCGAAGCGAAGAAACCGTGACGCCGGGGTGATGAGGTGATTGTCCAGAGCATCGTCGGCCTTCTCGTTTTCTTGCTCTTCGCCTGGCTCGTCGGAGAGAACCGCCGGCGAGTCGCCCTGGGGACGATCCTCGGCGGTGTGGGGCTGCAGATCGCTCTCGGCGCGCTCCTGCTGAAGCTTCCCCTCTTCAAAGGAGCCTTTCTCGCGCTGAATAAGGTGATTCTCGCGCTCGAGGAAGCCACGCGGGCGGGAACGTCATTCGTTTTCGGTTACCTCGGGGGCGGCGAACCGCCTTTCACGGAGATTACGCCCGCGGCGAGCTACATCCTCGCGTTTCGCGGTCTCCCGCTCGTGCTCCTCGTGAGCGCGCTCTCGTCGCTCCTTTTCTTCTGGCGGATTCTCCCTGTCGTGGTGAGAGCGTTTTCGTGGGCCCTGCAGCGAACCATGCGGATCGGCGGAGCCGAAGGGTTTAGCGTCGCCTCCAACGTGTTTCTCGGGATGGTGGAATCGCCCCTCGTCGTGCGTCCGTATTTGATGCAAATGACGCGGAGCGAAATGTTCTCGATCATGACCGTCGGAATGGCGGGTGTGGCGGGAACGGTGATGGTGCTGTACGCGTCGATCCTGGGGCCGATCGTTCCCGACGCCCTGGGGCACATTCTCATCGCGTCGATCATCAGCGCTCCCGCGGGAGTGACGATCGCGAAGCTCATGATTCCCGAGACGAAGCCGATCACAACGGGGAAAGTGGTGCCTCCCGTCGAGGCCCGTTCGGCGATGGATGCGATCACCAAGGGAACGACGGACGGAGTTCAGCTCCTCATCAGCATCGTGGCGATGATCATCGTTCTCGTCGCGCTCGTCTTTCTGGTGAACTTGGGGCTCGGGGCGCTGCCTGATGTGGGGGGCGCCCCCGTCACGCTCCAGCGGCTTTTCGGGTATGCGATGGCCCCTGTGATGTGGCTCGTGGGGATCCCGTGGAGCGAATGCGTGACGGCGGGGTCGCTCATGGGAACGAAGACAGTCTTGAACGAACTCATCGCGTATGTGGACATGAGCCGCGTCGGGCCGGAACTCTTGAGCGATCGAAGCCGCATCATCCTCACGTACGCGATGTGCGGGTTCGCGAACCCGGGGAGCCTCGGAATCATGATCGGCGGGATGGGCGCGATGGTGCCCGAGAGACGCGAGGAGATCGTATCGCTGGGGCTCCGGACGATCCTTGCGGGAACGCTTGCGACGTGCATGACCGGGGCGGTGGCGGCGATCTTCATTTAGCGCATGGCCCTGGACAAAGAAGGATCACAGCCTCAGATTTCCCATGACAGACGTTTTCATAAAACTCTCTCCGATCATCCTCACGTATCTCCTCGGTATCGTTCTTCGAAGAACGAGGGCGGTGAGAAGGGACGACGGAGCGCTTTTTCTCCGGCTCGTGTTCTACGCGGCGATCCCCGCGCTCATCCTTCAGTCGATTCCCCGCGTGAAGATCGCGCCCGACGTCGCGCTCCTCCCGCTGGCAGCGGCGATCATCGTCTTCGGCACGTTCGCCGCGGCGTACGCCGCGTGCCGCCGCTGGCGCGCCGAGCGTTCCCTCTTCGGCACCGCCCTCGTCGGCTCGATGATCATGAACACGAGCTTCATCCTTCCCTTCGTGCTCGCCGTGTACGGGGAGGAGGGCTTCGCCACAGCCGTCGTCTTCGATATCGGCAACGCCTTTCTCGTGGCGAGCGTGATCTTCTACATCGCGTGCCGGTACGGAGAAGACGGCGGCGGCACGTGGAGCGCGCTGAAGCGCGTTGCGATGGCGCCGCCGCTCTGGGCGTTCGTCGTCGGTCTTTTTCTCAACCTGACCGGGATTGCTGTTCATCCCGTTCTGGAGTCGTTCCTCGCCCTCGTCGGTAATCTCATGGTTCCGCTCGTCATGCTTTCGCTCGGAATCTATTTTTCGCCCCGCATGGTCCAGCCGCGTCTCCTCGTGACGGTCATGGCGATCCGCTCGCTTGGGGGATTCGCGATCGCTCTCGCTCTCGTGTGGCTATTCGGACTCGAGGGGGTGACGCGTTCCGTCGTTCTCGTCAGCGGCGCGGCACCCGTGGGGTTCAACACGCTCGTTTTCGCCTCTCTCGCCAAACTCGACGTGGAGTTCGCTGCGAGCGTGCTGTCGATCTCGATCGCTCTCGGGATCGTCTTCTTGCCCCTCCTCATGGTGTTCTTGCAGCATTAGCCCAGGTCGAGTGAAAGGCGGAGAAATGGCCGATATTCTGCACATGCTCTTGATCGATGCTCCGGTCGAGCGAGTCTACCGCGCGATCACGGAGCAAGAGGGGCTTGCCGCGTGGTGGACGTCCCAGGCTGTGGCCGAACCAGTTGAGGGGTCGATCGCGAAGTTCGCATTCGGGGACCGTTATCATACGTCCATGCGAGTCGAGGGACTCGATCCACTCCGCGAGGTGCGGTGGGAGTGCATCGCCGGCGATGAAGAATGGGTAGGGACAAAGATCGTGTTCCGTCTGGAAAAGAAAGGCGACCAGACGCTTCTTCGTTTTCGCCACACCGGCTGGCGGGAGATGACGGAGTTTTATGCGAGCTGTAATTACAACTGGGGCTTCTACATGAGGAGCCTCAAGGTCTACTGCGAGACGGGAAAGGGCGAGCCCTTCGAATACCGCGCGTGATCTCAGACGAATTCGGGTACCATGCGCGATCGCCGCGCGATCTCATACGAAAAGGAACCACGATGACGGAAAAAGCTTTTCAGGACTACTACCCCGATCACTTGGCGCACTGTTACGGCTGCGGCCGCTTGAACGAGCACGGTCATCGCATCAAGAGTTACTGGGAGGGAGAGGAAAGCGTCTGCCGTTTCACGCCGAGTCCTCACCACATTTCGATTCCCGGCTACGTGTACGGCGGGCTCATCGCCTCGCTCATCGACTGTCACGGCACGGGAACCGCCGCGGCGGCGGCGTACAAGGCCGAAGGCCGCGGGATGGACACCGATCCTCCGCGGCGCTACGTCACCGCCTCGCTCAAGGTCGATTACTTGAAACCGACGCCTCTCGGTGTGGAGCTCGAAGTGCGAGGGACGGTCAAGGAGATCAAGGGCCGGAAGGTCGTCGTCGCCGCCACTCTCTCCGCGCGCGGCGACGTGTGCGCCACTGGGGAGATCGTCTGCGTGCAGGTCCCCGACGAGTGGTTCACGCGTGCGTGAAGCAGCGCACTCGTAATGCGCAGGTCCTCGGTTCAATTCCGAGCGCCAGCTCCAAATTATACAAAGACTTACCGCGACTCGCTGTTTGGCTCCAAAGCCCCATCTTACAGTTTTATTACACTTTGGATTTGGCTGAGATGACCGTATCAGCGGACAGGCCGAATGGTGGAAATCTCCATGTTCGGATCTGGCGAGGGCCCCGTCTGGGCGACCGGGCGGGGCTACTCTCCCACTTCCGTTTTGGCTTGAGGAGGCGCATCTGTGGTGCACTTCGACTAGGGGTTGGCGTTATCGGGAACGAGAACCTCAGCGGGGCGGCGCCTCAAAGCGAGGGGCTTGTTGAGACCCGGGAGCGACTCGGCGGGCTGCTCAAGTACTATTATCGACGGGCGGCG
>CAZYCB010000017.1:0-4415 GCA_964645735.1 uncultured bacterium
GCGACGGAGCCCGAGTCGAACGGAAGGAGAAAAAGCCCCGCGCCGGTCTCTCCACCCGGCGCATCGGTGGCAGAGTTCCGGTCGATGGCGGTGGCGGGAGATTGTGCGAATGGGCTCCCACACACGGGTGCAGGCCGAGCCCACGCGCCGATTGCCGCACAGGACAACAAGATCCAGAAGCTGCCTCTCATCGGTCCGGAGCATACGCAACATCCGTACCATACTGCGGCCAAAAGCGCCGCAACGCTTTTTTGCACAGCGGGTTGTGAGTGGCAGAAACGCGACCGCCCGCGGCGGTCGATCACAGGCCGAGTTCGGCGGCGGCCGCCTGCATCGCGGCGACGACGTGTCCGATGTGCGTATCGAGGTCCACCCCGAGCGCTTCCGCGCCCTCGAGGATGTCCTCGCGGTTCACGGCCCTCGCGAAGGCTTTGTCTTTGAGCTTCTTCTTGACCGATGACACGTTCACGTCGGCTACTTTCTTGGACGGCCGAACCAACGTCACGGCGGTCACCATGCCCGAGAGCTCGTCGACGGCGAAAAGCGTTTTCTCGAGGCGAGACTCGCGGGGCACCTGCGTGTGACGAGCGTGCGAGAGAACCGCTTTGACGAGGATCTCGTCGTAACCCTTGGAGCGAAGAATCTCCGCGCCCTTGAACGGATGCTCTTCGAGTGTGGGATGCTCCTCGTAGTCGAAGTCATGAAGAAGTCCCACGGCTCCCCAGAGGGTTTCGTCTTCGCCGAAGAGCTTCGCGTAGTATCGCATGGCGGCCTCCACGGCGAGCGCATGCTTGATGAGGTTATCGTTCTTCGTGTGCTCCGTAAGGAGGGTCATCGCTTCGTTTCGGTCGGGGATCTTCACGGTATGCTCCAGTAGGTTCGGGTTCCACTTTCCGCCTTGGGGTTTGCCTTGTTCAGACGTATCTTCTATATTTAAGCCTGTTTGATCCCGACCGTCAACCGCCAAGCCCGCCCGCCGGGCTTGCATTCCCGGCGGCGAATCGATGCAGAGCGCGAACGACGAAAAGAAAACGAGACGAAAAGCGATACGGACGGTCGCCGGCTATCTCCTGCGGTACCGCAAGAGGCTCGCCGTCGGTAGCGTATGCCTCCTTGGGGCGAACGTTCTCCTCCTCGCGAACCCGTGGATCTTGAAGCTCGCCATCGACGAGCTCAGGACGGGGATCACGGAGGACCGGCTGCTTCGCCTGTCGCTCGCCTTCGTTGCGGTGACGCTCGTGAGCGGAGTCTTCCGGTTTCTCATGCGGCGGATCATCATCGGCGTCTCCCGCGAAATCGAATACGACATGCGGGGCGATTTCTTCGCCCACCTCGAGAGACTTACCCCCGTTTTCTACAACAAGAACCAGACGGGCGATCTCATGGCGCTTGCGACGAACGACCTGAACGCCGTCCGCTCGCTCGTCGGCCCCGGCGTGATGTACTCGATGAATACGGTCGTCGTCGCCGGTTTCGCCCTCGCGCTCATGATCGTTCTCTCGTGGAAGCTCACCGTCGTGGCGCTCCTTCCCTTGGTCATACTTGCGGCCGGGATGTACCACAGCATGAAGCTCATCCACCGCGCCTTCGAGAACGTCCAGGAGAAGTTCGGGGCGCTCAATTCGAGGGCTCAGGAGAACCTCGCGGGAATCCGCGTCGTGCGGACATACGCGCGTGAGGACCACGAGATCGGCGAGTTCGACGAACAGAGCCGCGTCTATCTCAAGGCGAACATGAGGCTCTACAAAATACAGAGCCTGCTCTCGCCCCTTCTCACGAGCGTAGCCGGCCTGGGAGCGCTTTTCATACTGGGTTACGGAGGCAAGCAGGTCATCGACGGCGCGATCAGCCTCGGCACTTTCGTCGCATTCAGCGGTTACATGGCGATGCTCATATGGCCGATGGTCGCCCTCGGTTGGGTGATGAACATGGTGGAGAGGGGCCTGGCGTCGATGCAGCGGATCAACGTCGTCATGGGCACCGACCCCGCCGTGAAGGACGTCCCGGAAAAAGCCGAGGCCGCCTCCAGGCGTCATCCCACGGACCGCTCCATCGCATTCGAGAATGTCACCTTCGCGTACGATACCGCGCCCGGGCGAGCGCCGGTCCTCAAGGACGTGAGCTTCACGGTCCGGGACGGCGAGACGGTCGCCGTAGTGGGCCCCACGGGGTCGGGGAAGTCGACGCTCGTTTCCCTGATCTTGCGGCTTTATGAGCCCCAGGCCGGGTGCGTGCGCGTCGGCGGTGTGCCCATCGAGGAGATCCCGCTTTCCGAGCTGCGATCGCTCGTCGGGCTCATTCCCCAGGACATTTTTCTCTTCTCCGATACCATCGCCGAGAACGTGGCATTCGGCGTCGCGTCTCTCTCCGAGGGGGACCTCGACCGCTTGACGCGGCTTGCCGCGATCGACGAGGAGATACGAGAATTCCCCGCCAAGTTCGAGACGGTTCTCGGCGAACGAGGGATCAACCTCTCCGGCGGGCAGAAGCAGAGAATCGCGATCGCCCGCGCGCTCGCCAAGGACCCGGCGATTCTCGTTCTCGATGACGCCCTCTCGAGCGTCGACACCGATACCGAGGAGAAGATTCTCCGTTCCCTCAGGCAGGAGATGAAGAAGCGGACGGCGATCCTCATCTCTCACCGCATTTCCACGGTGAGAGACGCGGATCGGATACTCGTTCTCGACGATGGTCGGCTCGTCGAGGAGGGACCGCACGAGGCCTTGATCGACAGGGGCGGTCTCTACGCGGAAATGTTCCGCAAGCAGCAGCTCATGTACGACCTGGAGAGGAGCTAGGGGTGGAGTTCTTCAACGAAGACGAACTGGCCGCCAAGTCGTACGACCGGGCGGTGATGAAGCGGATCCTCGGGTACCTCAAGCACTACAAGGGGCTGGTGGCCCTGAGCTTGGGGTTGCTCCTCCTCGAATCCGTGTTTCAGATCGTCCCTCCGTACCTCGTCAAGATCGCGATCGACAGGTACATCGCGCCGGGATCGCCTCTCGAGGCGAGCGCCCGGTACGCGGGGCTGGCGACGATCATCGGCATCTTCCTAGGCGTTCTCGTCGTGTCGTTCCTTGCGAGCTACGTGCAGGACTACACCATGGCGCGCGTCGGCCAGCGGGTGATGTACGACATGAGGATGCAGATCTTCCGTCACCTGCAGAAGAAGGAAGTCGCGTATTTCGACAAGAACCCCGTCGGGCGGCTCATGACGCGGCTGACGAACGACGTCGAGGTCTTGAACGAGATGTTCACATCGGGGGCTGTCGCGATCTTTCTCGACGCGTTCACGCTTCTCGGGATCATGGTGGTGCTGTGCCACTTGAACCTCCGCCTGGCCCTCGTGACCTTCATCGTGCTGCCGCTCCTTTTCATCGTTGCGGCGGTTTTCCGCGACAAGGTGCAGACGAGCTACCGGCAGGTGAGAAAGTGCATCGCCGCGGTCAACGCCTTTCTCCAGGAGAACATCACGGGGATGAGCGTCGTCCAGGTGTTCGGGCGCGAGAGGGCCCAGTTCGCGAAGTTCTCGCGGACCAACAGGAACCTCACCAAGGCCCACATCGACTCGATCATCGCCTACGCCTGGTTCTATCCGGCCATCGAAATCTTGAGCGCCGTGGCGATCGCACTCATCCTCTGGTTCGGCGGCCGGGACGTCGTGGCCGGTGCGATCACTTTCGGTTCTCTCGTCGCGTTCATCCAGTACGCCCAGCGGTTCTACCGTCCCATCAGCGACTTGAGTGAAAAATACAATATCATCCTCTCCGCCATGGCCTCGGCGGAAAGGATCTTCGAGCTCCTCGACAGCGAGCCGACGATTCAGGATGCGCCCGCCCCGAAACCCATTCCGCGCGAGCCCGCCCGCGTCACCTTCGATCACGTGAGCTTCGCCTACAACCGAGGCGATGAGGTGCTCGACGACATCAGCTTCACCGTCGAGCCCGGCGAGAAGGTGGCGATCGTGGGGTATACGGGTTCGGGCAAGACGACGATTATCAGCATCCTCTCCCGGCTCTACGATGTGGAAAAAGGCCGGATTCTCATCGACGGTACGGACATACGCGAGTTCGCGCAGCGGGACCTCCACCGTTATATCGCCACCGTTCTCCAGGACGTGTTCCTCTTTTCGGGCGACGTGGCGTACAACATACACCTCGGCGACTCGGGCGTGGACGAAGAAAAGCTCCGCCGGGTGGCCCGGTACATCAATGCCGAGAAGTTCATCGAGAGGCTTCCCGCCGGGTACGCCGAGCGCGTCGGCGAGAGGGGACGAACGCTCTCCGTCGGCGAGCGCCAGCTCCTCTCGTTCGCCCGGGCCCTGGTGTACGAGCCGAAGATCCTCGTCCTAGACGAGGCTTATTAATTTGTGTATAGCTATAGTGTGTACTTCATTCAGTTGGCTGTGTTTATTT
>CAZYCB010000018.1:0-1722 GCA_964645735.1 uncultured bacterium
TTCTACGAGGATTCGGCCGTCTTCGGGAAGATCATGGCGGTGAGCCAGCTCATGAGTCTCGTCCTCATCGCGATCGGCGTTCTCATTCTCGGCGTGCTCTCGGCGCGGGCCGGAAAGGCGAAGAGAGTCGCGGCGTAGGGCGCGACATCGGAAGTTCGCGTGGGGGGAGGGTGGTGATGCGGTGCGGGGATTCCTCTCGTTTCTGCTCGATTGTCTCATTCCACGCTCGTGTCTCGCGTGCGGACGGGGGATCGGATCCTTCGATCCGGTGGCTGTTCCGGCTGCAACCCGCGCGACGCGCCGCATGGAGGAGTTCCTCGACTCCGGATTGCGGATGGGGCTCTTCGCGGGAATCTCCGTATCCGCGGACGTTCTGTGTCCCGGCTGCTGGTCGAGGCTCGAGCCGGCCCGCGGCGAGGGTTATCTCGCGCGCCCGTCCGCCGGCGCCAAGGACGTACCCCTTGTCTCGCCGTTTCATACGAATGACGAGATACTCGCTCTCGTGCGATTTCTCAAGTTCTCCGGGGGAAGATCCGTGGTCCCGGCTCTCGGATGGTGGATGGCTGCAGCCCTTCGGGCTTACCTGGCCGCCCTGCCTGTCCGGGATGTATCCGCCGCTCTGCTCGTCCCCATTCCGCTGCATCCGAAACGGGAGAAGTCACGGGGCTATAATCAGGCGGCGCTTCTTGCCCATGAGGTCGCGGGACGGCTCGGGCTCGATGTCGATTCGAGAATTCTCATGAGAATCAAGAATACGAAGGCTCAATCGACACTCGATCCGGAGAGGCGCTCCGAAAACGTGAGCGGCGCATTCGGCCTCGACCGGGGAGAATGTGCCACGGGCAGAAACGTCATCCTGATCGATGATCTCGTGACCACGGGGGAAACCGCGAGATCCTGCATCGCCGCCCTGGAGGGCGCGGCGCCGCGCTCGATCGCCATGCTCGCTGCGGGGCGCACAAAAGACTGATATTCCTTATGGCCGCGCGCCGCGGCACCCTCTCTTCCGGCCCCGGGCGGACGGCCATCTGTGGCTTGACAGATGGAGGCGTGCTGTGGGAACATTGCGCTGTTCCGGTGAGGCGATCGAGCCGGCGAAAAGGAAGGGAAACGTGCTCGCAACGAATAAGGAGCTCATGGCGGCCGCCCGGCAGGGGAAGTACGCGGTCGGAGCTTTCAATATAAACAATCTGGAGTTTCTGCAGGCGATCACGGGCGCCGCGGAGGAGCTCGGGAGCCCCGTCATCATCGCCTTGTCCGAGGGCGCCATCAAATATGCGGGTTTTCGGAACATCGTCTCGATGGTGAGGCTCATCGCGGAGGAGAAGAAGGTCCCCATCTCCCTGCACCTCGATCACGGGAAGGATTTGGACATAATCACGAAGTGCATCGAGGGAGGCTTCACGTCGGTCATGATCGACGGCTCCGGGCTTCCCTTCGAGGAGAATATCGCGGTGACGGCGAAGGTCGTCGAGAAGGCCCGTCTGAAGGGAGTTTCGGTCGAAGGGGAGCTCGGGAAGCTCGCCGGGATCGAGGATAACGTTTCCGTCGCGGAGCGTGACGCGATGTTGACCGATCCGACTCAGGCGGAGGAGTTCGTCAAGCGCACCGGCGTCGACGCGCTCGCGATCGCGGTCGGAACGTCCCACGGCGCCTACAAGTTCAAAGGCGCGGCGAACCTCGCGCTCGACCGCATCAGCGAGATCGCCTCGCGCGTGAACG
>CAZYCB010000019.1:0-2108 GCA_964645735.1 uncultured bacterium
ACGCCTTGAAGGATATAGGCGACGCGCTCGAGTCCCAGCCCCGTGTCGATCCCCGGTTTGGGAAGCGGATCGTAGACACCGTCCGCCGTGAGGAAGAACTGAGGGAAGACGAGATTCCAGTACTCGATGTAGCGGTCGCAGTCGCACCCCGGCTTGCACGTGTCGCTCCCGCAGCCCTTCTCGTCGCCCGTGTCGTAGTAGAGCTCGGAAGAGGGACCGCATACGCCCGTGTCGCCGACGGGGCCCCAGAAGTTATCCTTTTTTCCCAGACGGACGATCCTTGCGGCGGGGACCCCGATGCGGCGCGCCCAGAGGTCGTACGCCTCGTCGTCGTCCTCGTAGACCGACACCCATATTCGGTTCGTGTCGAACTTCCACACGTTGACGGAAAGGTCCCACGCGGTGTCGATCGTTTCCTTCTTGAAGTAGTCGCCGAAGCTGAAGTTTCCGAGCATTTCGAAGAACGTGTGGTGCCTCAGAGTCCGCCCCACGTTCTCCAGGTCGCTCTGCTTTCCGCCCGCGCGCAGGCACTTCTGACACGATGTCGCCGTCGAGAACGGCGCCGATGCGGGATCGGCGTAGTACGCCTTGAACGGCACCATTCCCGCCGCAGTGAAGAGGAGAGTCGGATCTTCGGGGAGGAGCGGCGCGGAAGCGCAGAGCCTGTGGCCGCGCTTCGTGTAGTAGTCGAGAAAGCTCTCGACGATGTAGGCGCCCGAGTATCGCCTCATCCTCTCGGTGAGCTCGACACCCGCCGTCTTATTCGTCGTCTTGTCCGAATGATTCTTCATCGCTAGCCGTATCGAAAGAACCGCGGCGTCGTCTCAACAGCTCGTATGCGATGCGATTGATGACGCCGTAGTCGAAACCCTTCCGTTTTAGAAAATCGCTCAAACGCCTGACGTCTCCCTCGTCCGGCGTCTTCGAACCGAGCCTCTTGGAAACGATTTCCCGGGCGAGTTCGTCCTGGCGTCCCGTGGGAAACGACTCTTCGAGAACCCGGTCGACGATCGCCGAACTCACCCCGAACTTCCCCAGCTCGAACCTGAGACGATGGGGTCCCAACCGCTTCACGTCGATCCGCACACCGGCGTATTCCCGGGCGAAACGCGCGTCGTCGACCAGTCCGAGATCGCGAAGCTCTTCGAGGATGCCCCTGCGAACCCCCGGGGATATCTCCATGCCGGCGAGCGCCGAATCCAGCTCGTGCCGGCTTCGCGCCCGGCCCGACAGCAAGCGCAGAGCTTTGTCCCTGCCGCGCAGATACTGGTCGACCCGGGAGAGCCTTTCGATGTCCTCGTCGCCGAGGACGAGCCCCGGGCCGAGGGCTTCCCCCTCGGCTTGCGGAATGGTAAAAAACCGCCCCCCCGAGAGCCGGATCCACATCCTGTCCCGGGGGCGCGGTTTGATTTCAACGATCGTTTCCGGCATCACTTCTTGGCCGCACGCGGACCACCCGGCTTGCCCTTCCCGGACCCCGCCTCGACCGCCGCCGTTTCCGTCTCGGCGGAGGCCGGCTTCGTCTCGGGACGCGGCGGCCGCCCGCCCGCGACGCCAAAGTGCTCACGGATCTTCCCGTCGAGATCGTTCTTGATCCGGGCGTTGTCTTTGAGAAAGATCCGCGCCGCTTCTTTTCCCTGCCCCAACCGCTCGTCGCCGTACGAGTACCACGTCCCGCTCTTCTTGATGATTTCCACCGTGGACCCGATGTCGAGGAGATCCGATTCGTAGCTGATCCCCTCGCCGTAGAGAATATCGAACTCGGCGGTTCTGAACGGCGGGGCGACCTTGTTCTTGACGACCTTCACCTTCGTCCGGTTTCCCGTCACGTTCTCACCCTCTTTGATCGCTCCGATCCGCCGGATATCCATCCTCACCGTCGCGTAGAACTTCAGGGCGTTTCCGCCGGATGTCGTTTCCGGGCTTCCGAAGAGAACGCCGATTTTCATACGGATCTGATTCGTGAACACGAGACACGTCTTCGTCTTCGACACGACGCCCGTGAGCTTGCGCAGCGCCTGCGACATCAACCGCGCCTGAAGCCCCACGTGCGCGTCGCCCATTTCGCCGTTGAGTTCGGCGGCGGGGACGAGCGCGGCGACCGAATC
>CAZYCB010000020.1:0-6539 GCA_964645735.1 uncultured bacterium
ATCGGCGTGCTCCTCAACGTGTCGAAGAAGAACTCCACTCGCGGCGTCAACTTCATGAGGAGGCGCCGTCGCAAAGCGGTCGAGGAGGAAACGGCATGCGGGTCATGATCGCCGGCGGAGGAACGGGCGGGCACGTGTACCCGGGCATTGCTATGTACGAGGCTCTCAAGGCGCGAGAGGCCAGGGTGGACGTGCTTTTCGTCGGCGCCAAGGCGGGTGTGGAACACCGCATTTTTTCCGATCTCGGGCTCCCGAATGTCCTCCTTCCGGGCCGGGGCGTGCGGGGCAAGGGGTTGGCGGCCAAGCTCACCAGTCCGTTCGTTTTCGTGGCGGGGATCCTCCGCGGCATACGGGAGATCCGAACGTTCAAGCCCGACGTCGTGATCGGTACCGGCGGGTACGCGAGCGTCGCGGCTGTCGCGGGGGCGGTCGTGTGCGGATGCAAGCGGGTCCTGCAGGAACAGAACAGCGTTCCGGGGTTGGCCAATCGAGTTCTTTCGCGTGTCGCCGACCTCGTTCTCCTCTCCTATGAGGAGTCGAAACGTTACATGAAAAGAGGCGTACGCACCGCGGTCGTGGGGAATCCGATACGCGTCGATCGGCGCGCCGACCGTGCCGCCGGATTCGCGTTCTTCGGCCTGGACCCAGCGCGTCCGACGGTCCTCGTTTGCGGGGGGAGCCGGGGCGCCCGGTCGCTGAACCGCGCGGCGGCGGCGGCGATCCCGCGACTTCTCGAAAAAAGACGCGCGCAGTTCGTCTTCCTCGCCGGCGATCTCGATTTCGAAACGGCGAAAAGCGGTCTGGAACGATTCGGCTCCGATGTCCGCGTGTTTCCTTTTCTCGAGGAGATGCACCACGCGTACAGCGTCGCCGATGTCGCCGTTTCGAGGGCAGGCGCGTCGGCGGTGTTCGAGCTCGCCGCTTTCGGCGTTCCGACGGTCTTCGTCCCTTACCCCTGGGCGGCGGACGATCACCAGAGAAAAAACGTGGCCCGCCTGCTGGAGCTCGGCGCGGCGATCGTGGTAAACGACGCAGAGCTGAGCGGGGAGAAGTTTCAGGAGCTCATCGAGGGACTTCTCGACGACGGCGAGAAAAGGGCGATTATGGCGCGCGGCATGAAGAACTGGGCAAAGCCCGACGCCGATGCGGCCGCGGCCCGCGAGATCATCGATCTCGTCTCTGGACGCGGGGCTGCCGCTCCGGAGCGCGGATCGGCGCGCGCCGGCCGGAGTGCCGCGTAGGGAAACGCGGCGAAAGGATTTCATGGTTTATCTTGGACGGACGAGACGGATTCACTTCGTCGGAATCGGCGGTATCGGGATGAGCGGCATCGCCGAGGTTCTCCTTAACCTGGGGTTCGGAGTTTCGGGTTCCGACCTCAAGAGAAGCGACACCACGGAGAAGCTCGAGCGTCTCGGCGCAAAGATCATGTACTCGCACGAAGCGGAAAACGTCCTCGGCTCCGACGTCGTCGTGTATTCGAGCGCCGTCAATGCGACGAATCCCGAACTCATCGAGGCGAAGAAGCACGCCGTTCCGACGATCCGGCGCGCGGAGATGCTCGCCGAGCTGATGAGGCTCAAGTTCGCCGTGACCGTCGGAGGCTCCCACGGAAAGACGACGACGACCTCGCTCATCGCGTCGGTGCTCGCCGAAGGCGGGCTCGATCCGACCATCGTCGTAGGGGGCAAGCTCCGGTCATCGAGCAGCAACATTCGGCTCGGGAGCAGCCGGTACCTCGTGGCGGAGGCGGACGAGAGCGACGGTTCTTTCGTCCAGCTGCCCTCGAGCGTCGTGGTGATCACCAACATCGATCTCGAGCACATGGATTTCTACCCCGATCTCGAAGCGATCAAAGACAGATTCGTCGAGTACGCAGGCCGCGTGCCTTTCTACGGATCGGTGATCGTGTGCGTCGACAACGAGAACATTCGTTCCATTTTGCCGCGGATACGAAGACGCAAGGTGACGTACGGGCTGTGGGAACCCGCGGACCTGACGGGGATCATACTGGAGAGGAACGAGGCGGGGGCGCGCTTCAGCGTTGTCCACCAGGAAAAACCGCTCGGCGAGGTGACGATCAACATGCCCGGCGACCACTACGTTCAGAACGCGCTCGCCGCGGTGGCCGTGGGAATGGAGCTGGACGTTTCGTTCGACGCCATCAAGCGAGGGATCGAATCGTTCGAAGGCGTGGGCCGGCGTTTCGAGGTCAAGGGAACGGCCAAGGGTGTTACCGTCGTCGACGACTACGGCCATCACCCGACGGAAATAGCGGCGACGATCCGGGCCGCGCGCAGGAATCTCAAGAAACGCGTTTTCGTGATGTTCCAACCCCACAGGTACACGAGAACCCAGGCGCTGGCCGAGCAGTTCGGGCGGTGTTTCGACGAGGCGGAGGCCGTCTACGTGGCGGATATCTACCCGGCCGGCGAGGAGGCGATACCGGGAGTAACGTCCGAGCTTCTCGTCTCGGCCATCAAGAGGCTGGGACGCGTCGAGGCGACGTACTCGGGGTCGTTCGAGGCAATGGTGGATGCCCTGGCCAATCGCGCTGTTTCGGGGGACGTCGTTCTCACTCTCGGGGCGGGCGATATTTACAAAGCGGGCGAGCGCCTCCTCGAGAGAATCAACCGCGGCCGCTAGCCCGTCGGGCGGGTGCCCGTCAGGCGGTTTTTCCCGGTGGCCGTTCGTTTCGGCGGCTCTCGTTCTGGCGGCTGTTCGTTGCCGCAGTTACGGTAGGTGCGTGAGAAATGGAATCTCTGCTGAAGATTTTCGACAAGGCGTGCCCGGGGAGTGTCCGTCTCGACGAGCCCATGGCGGGCCACACGACCATCGCCGCGGGCGGGGCAGCGAAGTTCTTCGCCGTGCCGAGGTCCAAGCGGGAAGTCGTCTCTCTGGTGCGGGCTGCGCTCGCCCAAGAGGTCGATTACATCGCAATCGGGAAGGGGTCCAATCTCCTCGTCCGGGACGGCGGCTACAACGGTCTCGTGATCAAGATCGCGGCCGACATGGCCGTGTTGAGAATCTACAAACAGACCGCGTACGCGGAGGCGGGCGCGTCTTTCACGCATCTCGGCAAGGTCCTCATGCGAAACGGACGGTCGGGGTTCGAGTTCGCCGTCGGGATGCCGGGGTCGGTAGGAGGCGCCGTCCGCATGAACGCCGGGGCGTGGGGGGCCGACGTGTCCGGCGTGCTCGAGAGCGTGAGAATCGTCGACGCCAGGGGCCGTGTCGCCGTTCTCGGTGTGAGAGAACTGGGGTTGGGGTACCGGACGAGCGCGCTCTCCCCCCGCGCGATCGTTCTCTCGGCGGTCTTCCACTGCCCCCCCGGGGCGATCGACGAGGAGAAACTCAGGAAGTCCCAGAGCCGCGGCGACACCCAGCCGATCTCCCAGCGGAGCTTCGGGAGCGCGTTCAAGAATCCGCCGGGCGGACAGGCCGGGCGGATGATCGACGAGTGCGGTCTTAAGGGCACCCGCCGCGGGGGCGTCATGATATCGGACAAACACGCGAACTTTCTCGTCAACGTCGGCGAGAATACGAAGGCGAACGACATCGAGGATCTCATCGGCTGGATCGTGGAGAAAGTCGAAGCGAGATTCAAGGTTGCGCTTACTCCGGAGGTGATCATCATTGGCGATCGTTGAGACGAAACAACAGAGGAAAAAGGCCATGAGGACGCTTGTCATCCGTCTGCTGACGACCGCGCTGCTCGGCCTGCTGATATTCGGAGCGTTTCAGGCGTACAACTTCCTCACGACGACCGAGAGGCTCTCGGTGAAGACGGTGGAGCTCAGGGGGCTCTCCCGCGTGGAAACGGCCGAAGTCGAGAGAAAGGTGGCGGATATGCGGGGGGAGAACATCCTTCTCCTGCCGCTGGACAGGTATACGGCGCGTTTCGCCGGGCACCCGAGAATTCGATCGGTGGGGCTGAAAAAAATCCTTCCCAACAAGGTGCTCTGTACCGTAGAAGAGAGAGAACCCGTCGCGCTCGTGTACGCGGAGAGGTTCTACGAGGTCGACGAAGAGGGGATGGTCCTCACGTCGGACGAGCTCACCGACTACATGGATCTGCCCATCGTGACCGGGCTCAACCGCAGGTCGGTCAAGGAGGGTGCGTACTGCAGGGATCCGCAGCTCGCGGATGCGCTGCGAGTTCTCGGGATCTGCAAGCGGTACGGCGGGAGCTTCGCGAACGACATTTCGGAGTTGAGAATCGGGGGCAGCGGGGTGAGCGTCGTTTCGCTGAAAGAAGGTATGGTGCTGCTGCTCGGCGAGTCTGAATTCGAAAACCGTTTGAAGAAGTTCTTCCTCATACGAAGCACCATTGCTAAGAAAGAGGAAACCTCGAAGCTGATCGACCTTCGCTTCGAAGATCAAGTCGTTCTCAGGAGCGCGATTTAGGCCCGAGAGGCAGGTGGATACCGTGAGAGCCGACGAACGCCTGATTGGAAGCATCGACATGGGGACGACGAAGGTGTCCGCGATCCTCGGGGAATGGCAGGACGACGCGCTCATCCGCATCATCGGCATGGGCACCGCCCCGTCGGAGGGGCTCAAGCAGGGTGTCGTCGTCGACATCGACAAGGCGTCGAAGTCGGTCGCGCGCGCGGTCAAGGACGCCGAACGCACGGCCGGGGTGCGCCTGAAGAGATACAACGTCGGCGTCGCCGGCGAACACATACGAAGCGTGAACAGCCGGGGTGTCGTCCGCGTCCCGAGCGGCGACCACGAAATCGCGCGGGAGGACGTCCTGCGTTCTCTCAAGGCGGGGCGCAGCTTCGCCCTTCCCTCCGACAGGGAGATCCTGCACACGCTTCCGCAGCAGTACATCGTCGACGAACAGACGGGCATCCAGGAGCCGTGCGGCATGTACGGCCGCCGGTTGGAGGCGCGGGTCCACGTCGTCACGGCGGCGCGGCACGCGCTCGACAATATTGCAAAAACCCTTGACAATGTCCGGCTCGAAATCGGTGAATTGGTCCTGGAACCGCTGGCATCGGCCACCGCGGTCCTCACGAACGACGAAAAAGAGATCGGCGTGATGCTGGTGGACATCGGCGGCGGCACGACCGACGTGATCGTGTACCACGACGGCGGCGTGCTCGCCAGCGGTGTGATCGGACTCGGCGGCAACAGCGTGACCGCGGACATCGCGTACGGGCTGCGCACGGCGATGAGGTCGGCCGAAGCGATCAAGATCGAACACGGGTGCGCACTGTCCGTGATGGTGGACGCCGACGAGAAAATAGAGGTTCCCGGTATCGGCTTTCGGGAGGAGAGGGAGGTCGACCGGCAGCTCCTGGCGGCGATCATAGAGCCGAGAGTGACGGAGCTGTTTTCTCTGATCAACGAACAGATCGAAAAAAGCGAGTTCAAAACGATTCTTGGAGCGGGCGTCGTCCTCACCGGCGGGTCATCGCTTCTCAAAGGGGCGAGGGAACTCGCCGAGCAGATTTTCGATGTCCCGGTGAGAGTCGGCTTGCCGCTGGGTGTCGAGGGTTTCCCAGAGGTCATCGGTCACCCGATGTACGCGACCGGAGTAGGTCTCCTGCTTTACAGCGATGCTTCCGAAGTGGACTTGAACCCACGAGTCTCTTCACGCAAATGGTGGAAGCAGCCGTTCAACCAGCTTCGGAAGGCAATAGCGAGCTTCATCTAGCTCTGAGAAAGGAGAACACGTCATGGGAGAGCACGTTGCGGGTAACCGTTTCCACATCGAAGAGGAAAAGAGGCTGACCGTACTGAAGGTCGTGGGGATCGGAGGGGCCGGGGGAAATGCGGTCAACAGGATGGTGGGAAGCGGTTTTACCGGCGTCGATTTCATCGCGGTTAATACCGACCTGCAGGTGCTCAGGGGCTCGGCGGCACAGCAGAGGATCCAGGTCGGCCAGAAGCTCACGCGGGGACTCGGCTCCGGGGGGGATCCGGGGACGGGGAGGAAAGCGGCCGAGGAGAGCCGGGAAGTGATCAAGGAGACACTTCAGGGTGCGGACATGGTTTTCCTCACCTGCGGGATGGGCGGCGGTACCGGTACGGGGGCATCGCCGGTGGTCGCGTCGGTCGCGAGGGAATCGGGGGCGCTCACCGTGGGGATCGTCACGAAGCCGTTCTTCTTCGAGGGCGATCAGCGGATCGCCCAGGCGGAGAGGGGCATCGAGGAACTGAGGAACCAGGTGGATACGCTTCTCGTCATTCCCAACGACAAGCTCCTCTCGATCACCGCGGAGAACACGTCGCTCCTCGACGCCTTCACGATGGCGGACGAGGTTCTGTGCAACGCGACGCGGGGGATTTCGGACCTCATCACGGAGACGGGAGTCGTGAACCTCGATTTCGCGGACGTGAAAAGCGTGATGAGAAACGGCGGAGACGCCATCATGGGGACGGGTTTCGGGAAAGGCGAGAGCGGCGCCGAGGACGCGGCGCGGATGGCGATCAACAGTCCCCTTCTGGACAGCGTTTCGGTGAAGGGCGCGACGGGGATCCTCGTGAACATCACCGGTTCGAAGTCGCTGGCGCTGCGGCAGGTGAGC
>CAZYCB010000021.1:0-2381 GCA_964645735.1 uncultured bacterium
GGCGCTTCGCGACGTCCGCAGCGATGATCTTGCCGTGGCACGATAGGCAAACCGGACGCACATATATCGGCTCGACGTAGCCGATCGCCCCGTCGGGGAGACGGATCGCTCGATACGTGCGGTCACCCGTCTTTTCGAGAAATTCGGCGAGCAGCGGCTCCATCCACGGCGCCGCGGCGTTGGCGGGGTTGCGCAAACGGTGGCTCGTCCGGCCCACCGTCACTCCGGCCGTGCTGAGACGCGCGGCGATCTCCGGGGCCTTTACCCGGCAAACCCAGATGGCATTCGCCGGCCCGCCGCGAAGACCCTCCCTCAGCTCGGCCTGCATCTCGTCTTTGAACGGCTGAAGGGCTTTCTGGGCACGCTGGATGTCCTCGCGGCCCACGCGGTTCTCCTTGCGCCCGCACGAGGCGAGTCCGAGCACAACGACGAGGACGGTCCCGAGCACCGCCGCCCCTCGCACGATCGCGACCAGTCTCGATCTCAATCCATCACTCCTTCGCTTCGCCCCCGCCTTGCGCCTTCTGGATCTTCGCCCATGTGTCTCTCAAACTCACCGAGCGGTTGAAGACGAGCGCGTCGGGTTTCGAGTCCGCCGAATCGGGCGAGAAGTAGCCCTGACGGAGAAACTGATAGTACTCCCCCGCCTTCGCGCCGCGAATTCCTGGTTCCGCTTTGCAGCCCTCGAGGACTTCCACGGATTTCGGATTTAGGAACTTCTTGAAAAACGGTCCTCCCTCGCCCAGCGGATCCGCCGATGTGAAGAGATGGTCGTAGAGACGAACCTCCACGTCGACGGCGTGCGCCGCCGACACCCAGTGGAGCGTTCCCTTGACCTTACGCTCGGCCGCGGGCGCGCCGCTCTTCGTATCCGGATCGTACGTACAGCGAATCTCCGTGATCGCCCCCGTGGTTTGGTCCTTCGTCACTCCCACGCACGTGATGAGGTACGCGTACTTCAGGCGAACCTCCGCTCCCGGCGACATGCGGAAGTACTTTTTGGGCGGTTCCTCGAGGAAGTCTTCCTGCTCGATGTACAGAACCCGCGAAAACGGGACCTGGCGCACGCCGGCGGTCTCGTCCTCGGGGTTGTTGACGGCATCGAGCATCTCCACACGGCCCTCCGGGTAGTTCTCGATCACGACCTTGACGGGGCGCAACACGGTCATGACGCGTTTCGCTCTCCGGTTGAGATTTTCGCGGAGACAATGCTCGAGGAGCGCAATGTCCACCATGCTCTCCCGTTTCGCAACGCCGATCCGGTCGCAAAAAAACCGGATGGCTTCCGGGCTGTACCCGCGCCGTCTCAAGCCGGAGATCGTCGGCATGCGCGGGTCGTCCCAACCCGTCACCTGGCCCTGCTCGACGAGTTCGAGCAGAAGCCTCTTGCTCATGACGGTGTGGCTCAGATTGAGGCGGGCGAACTCGATTTGTTGGGGACGGTAGATGTCGATCGCCTCCAGGAACCAGTCGTAGAGTTCGCGGTTGTTCTCGAACTCGAGCGTGCAAATCGAGTGCGTGATCTCCTCGATCGAATCCGACTGGCCGTGGGTGAAATCGTACATCGGATAGATGCACCACTGGTCGCCCGTCCGGTAGTGGCTCATGTGGCGGATGCGGTACATCAGCGGATCGCGCATCTTCATGTTCGGCGACGCCATGTCGATCTTGGCGCGCAGCGTATACTGGCCATCTTTGAACTCTCCTCTGCGCATCCGCTCGAACAGATCGAGATTCTCCTCGACGGAACGGTTCCGGCACGGGCTGGGAGTACCCGGCTGCGTGACCGTCCCGCGATACTCGCGAACCTTCTCCTCGTCGAGATCGTCCACGTAGGCCTTGCCCTCCTTGATGAGCTTGACGGCCCACTCGTGGAGCTGCCCATAGTAGTCGGACGCGTAGAACATGCGGTCTTCCCAATCGAAACCGAGCCATCGGACGTCGCGCATGATCGCGTCCACATACTCCATGCTCTCTTTGCTCGGGTCGGTATCATCCATGCGAAGATTGCACATGCCCCCGGACTCCTCGGCGATCCCGAAGTTCAGGCAGATCGACTTGGCGTGACCGATGTGGAGATAGCCGTTCGGCTCGGGAGGAAACCGTGTGTGCACCCGTCCGTCGTAGCGTCCGGAGGCGTTATCTTCGATGATACGGGCGCGTATGAAATCGGGGCCGGGCCCTTCGCCCTCCGCTTTTTCCCGCCCGGGGGCTGCGGGCGCGGTCTTCTCGTCGTCCGGCTGCGCGCCGCGGCGCGCCTCTGGATCTTTGTTTTTCACAGGATATCTACCTCGCGTATGTTGGGCGCCGGTCCATCCCGCCGCCGTGATGGGCGATTCTAGCACAGGCGGGAGATCGGTTCAACCTGACGGGTCCGCGCT
>CAZYCB010000022.1:0-2030 GCA_964645735.1 uncultured bacterium
CGGGCTGCTCCACTTGACCGACATGACGTGGGGACGGATCGGCCATCCGTCCGAAGTGGTTTCCATCGGAGACAAGATCAACGTCAAGGTGCTCGATTTCGACAGCGAGCGGGAGAAAATCTCGCTCGGCTTGAAGCAGCTCACTCCGCATCCGTGGGACGGCGTCGAGGACCGTTACGGCGTCGGCGAAAGAATTAACGGCAAGGTCGTGAGCATCACCGACTACGGCGCCTTTATCGAACTCGAGAAGGGCGTCGAAGGATTGATCCACATCTCGGAGATGTCTTGGACGCGCCACGTCAAGCATCCATCGAAGATTCTCTCCATCGGCCAGGTGATCGAGACTGTGGTGCTCAAAGTCGACAAGGAGCACCAGAAGATCTCCCTCGGCCTGAAGCAGGTGGAGCCGGATCCGTGGAGTCTCATCGAGGACAAATACCCGGTGGGAACGCACCTCGCAGGCAAGGTCCGCAACCTTACGAACTTCGGTGCGTTCGTCGAGATCGAAGAAGGTATCGACGGGCTCCTCCATATCTCCGACATGTCGTGGGCGAAACGCGTGCGTCACCCGAGCGAGATGCTCAAGAAGGGCGATGAGATCGAAGTCGTCGTCCTCGACATCAGCCAGGAGAAGAAGCGGATCAGCCTCGGCATGAAGCAGCTTCAGGACAATCCGTGGGAATCCCTCGCCGGCGAGTTCGCCGTCGACACGCCGGTCGAAGGCAGGATCACGAGGATCCTCGACCGCGGCGCCGTGGTGGAGATTCGTTCGGACGTCGAAGGATTCGTTCCAGTGGGTCAGATGGGGATAGCCGATCTGAGGCACCCCGAGGAGTGTTTCACCATCGGTGACGCACTGCCGCTGCGGGTCATCAAAGTGGACCCGAAGAACAAGCGCATCGTGCTCAGCGTCGGCGCTTACCTCAAAGGCGTGAGCCCCGAGGAGCTGAACGCGTTCCAGGAACGTTTCCCCATGAGGGAGCGTCATGTCGATGCGTTGGGGGGCGACCTGGAGGCGGACGAGGCGGACTCCTCAGGAGGCGAAGAACCTCTGCAGGATGAAGCCGCCGCGCCGGAAGTCGCAGCGCCAGAGCCCACGCGCGAAACGGCGCCCGACGCCTCGGCCGACGAGGCAGAAGGCGGTGACGACGGACCGGAGAGGATGCAGCCGTAAGCGCGGCCAGTATTCCCGTTCTTCATGCTGTCTCCACGGTGGAACGACCGGCGAAACTTTCGCCGGGAGTCCGTCGTGGAGACAGTTCTTTTTGCACGGCCCGGACTCGCATCTCACGGTTATTTTGAGACTTGACGGGCACAGTTAAACCATCCATGATTGAGCCGGCTCATTGCAAAGGAGGAGAGCGACGTGTGGCTATTCAGAAGCGTCATAATCCTGATCGGCGTCATCGCTTTTCTATGGCTCGGCATGGGCAATGCTAACCAGCAGGTCGACTTCGTCTTCTTCACGAAACAATACCAATCGCTGTCGCTCAACCTCCTCATGCTCATCGTGTTCGCCGCCGGGATGGTGTTCTCGTTTTTCATCTTCGCCTTCAGCGAATTTCAGCTCAGGCACACGATCGGCCAGCAGCAAAGAGAGGTGGACCGGCTGGAGCGCGAGCTGGCGGCGCTCCGGAACCTTCCTCTGGAGGAGGGCGACACCGACAAGGCGCGAATCTAGGCGTTGTCTCGCGTCGCGGTCGAACGCGGCTCCGTTCGCCGCTGCGCTCCAAGTGGACCGACGGTTCGGTGAGGGCTAGAGGTCATGTTTACCGGTAGCAAAAAGGAACGTGCGAATACCTCGCAGGACGCGTATATCGCCGCCCTGAGACTCATGATCGATGGACAGCGTGACGAGGCGTTCCGCGCGCTGCAGTCCGCGGTGAAGGAAGGCAAGGCGCCCACGGACGCGTACATACGTCTCGGCAACCTCCTGCGCGAGAGGGGAGACGCGTCGAGGGCCGCGCAGATCCATCAGAGTCTCACCGTTAAGGACAACCTTGCGCGCGACGAGAAGGTGGAGTTGTTCC
>CAZYCB010000023.1:0-4269 GCA_964645735.1 uncultured bacterium
GGAGCCTCAATCATGCCCCTCCCTCTCGGCCTCGAAGAGGTGCCGGGTCGATGGGCTCTAGGCAGGTCTCCTGACTTATGGCTCTTGCGCCGCCGCCCCCTTCCCAGCGTCTTCACACCAGTGGTATCGGGCGGCCGGCTCGCCAATCACAGTGGCGGGTCCGCGAGGGATTCTCACCCTCTTCCCTCTTCGCTCCTCGTGAGCACCTAGAGTATCGTGATCCTGATCGCGATCGTAGGGGGGAGCGCCGCAAGTGTCAAGTCAAAGTTGACGAGGTTCGACTGTGGGGTCCGGAGATCGACCGATCCGACAGCGCCGCTAGATGACGCCATGCGCCTTCAACGTGTCCACAAATTCATCGACGATCTGTTGAAGAATCGTGTTGTAGTCATGCTGCATCTCGATCACATCGATGGGCTCGATGTACGGACCGCCGGCGTCGATGAGGCTATCGAGCGCATGACGCACCGCGGGCGAGAACTCCCTGAAGTCGTTTCCGTAGACGTACTCGTAACCGACGCGGAGCGAATCGTTGTAGCCGTCGAGCGTGAGGAGCGTGGAATCGTTGTCGCCGTAGTGGAGCAGGATTCCGACGTCCTCCTGGAGGCCGATCCCGTGGGCGCCGAACGCCTGTTCGATGGCCCTGCGGGCCTCGTTCTCCGTCACGAGGCTCGGCATGACCGGCGGCGGTCCGGTGGTGCCGACGTCGTCGCACGCGCTGCTTTCCAGAAGCGCAAGCATGACGAACGACAGGGCTCCGCGTTTCATCAGGGTTCCAGGGAAGTCGGGGGTCTTCTCGCCGTACTGTTTTCGGGGGTACCTGGCGGCGCCGTAGCGCTTCACGCGGCGGATCTCGAGCTTCTTCATTCCTTGCCTCCCAGAGCGCAGTCCTCGATGTACGACGACATCGCGAACGTTTTTTCGTAGAACTTCCGGCGAAACAGCGGAGTCCGGTCTTTCCAAAGCCGGCTGGCCATTCGATCGACGATGGGCATCAGCATCCGTTCGTGCTCGCAGACGATGGCGGGGATCTGCGAGAGGCACCCCGTGGCGCGCCAGTTGACGCACCCGCAGTACGTGGCGCACCGCCCGTTGTGAGCGCAGCCCACGCACGGTTTCTTTTCCGCGTAGTTTTGCTCGACGTACAGGCGGCGCTTGGATTCGTCGAATCCCTCGAAAACGTCTCCTATGGCGTGGCGCCGGTCGATCGTCTCATCCCCTCCGATGAACTGAACGCAGGGATAGATGCAGCCCGACGCAGCGATGGCGATCTGCGTGTTGGCCAGATCGCAGAGAGATCCTGCCTCATAAGGTTTTTGTGCCCAGGTCTTGATGCGTTCGTCGAATGGGCTGTAGTAGATTTTTCTCCCTTTTTTCAAGCTCTCCCGGTAGAAATCGGCCAGCGCGGCGTATTGCCTTTTCAGCGCCTCGAGATGCGCCTTTTCCCAAGCGGCTGAATAGTCGAGGGTCTGAACGACGTAGCGAAATCCTCTTTCGAAAAGGTCTTCGACTCCGGCCGCGACGTATTCGACCGTTTCAGGAACGACGACCGACACGGCGATCGTATACGGATTGAAACGAAAGACCTCCTCGAGGCGCCTCGCGGTCGCCTCGTAGGATCCTCGCCCATCCGCGAAACGCCTGCAGTGATCGTGCTGCTCCTCGTTCCCGTCGATGCTGAGGACGAAAAAGATCTCGTTCTTTTTCAGTTCTTCGAGGATCTCGCGTGTAAGAAGCGTCCCGTTGGTGCTCATGCGAAACTTGACACGCCGATCGTACGTCCGCCGGCTGTAGGCGACGATTTCCTTCATCAGGGCGAATTCGAGCAGAGGTTCGCCGCCGAAGAACGTGACGATGCACGATCCGCCGGACGCTTCGTGGAGAAAATCGATCGCGCGCAACGCGGCATCGAGGCTGGCGTTCTTTTGCACTTTCTCGCCGGAATAGCAGTAACTGCAGCGGAGATTGCACCTGTGGGTCAAACACAACGCGGAGTATCTGACGCGGGAGAGTTGCATGGACTTCCTCTCCACCCAGGGGATGCTGTCCTGCAACAAGTGGTGCGCCCAGGAGGACTTGAACCCCCAGCCTTTTGGTCCGTAGCCAAACGCTCTATCCAATTGAGCTATGGGCGCACTCTCATATGTCTGTCGGGTGCGGTCTAACGCGCCGCGGCGGACCCTATTGTACGCGGTGGGAGGCGTTCCGTCCACCGATTCACTCGGGATCGCGTCCTTTTTCGGCCCGCAGGCGGCCACCCGGCTTCGATCAGTCGTCGTCGAGGGATGACGATCGCGTCAGCGTGGGCCCGGCGGGAGGCGTTGTGTCGCCGCTCGCCGCAGGCGGTGCCGCGGGCTCGGGGACCGGCCGCGCCGGCCGCTCGGCGTAGACCTCTTCGACCTCCGCCTGGATTCGAAGTCCACCCGCCGCTCCCGCGATCACGTTGAAAAGCCAGCCGCCGATCGTCATGAATACCGACCCCACCGCACCGTAGGCGAGCGCAATGAACGGTATCGCCAGGATCCCGAGAACGATTCCCACACCGCCCAGGTGCGGAATCTCGTCCCCGAAGATCGCGCTCTGCATCCCTCCGATGGCGAGGAAAAAGAGTCCATAGATGATCGCAATGAACAACCCGATGATTGCGTAGATGTAGAACGCGAGCTTGAACAGCGAAAATAGCTCGATTCTCTTGATCTCGAGGCGTGTTCTCAACCCGACCTCTTTCGTATCGGAAAAAATGGCGGAGAGGGGGGGATTCGAACCCCCGGTGAAGTTTAACCCTCACAGCCGCTTAGCAGGCGGCTGCCTTAAGCCACTCGGCCACCTCTCCAACCGGTCATGATGGCGGAGGGCGGGGGATTCGAACCCCCATGGGCTTTCACCCGGCGGTTTTCAAGACCGCTGCCTTACCGATTAGGTCTAGCCCTCCGGCTTTTCAGTGAAAGCTGTGATCCTCCGTCCGTCGTCCAGCAATTGTTTTGGCTATGATACCCCCCAGGCGCGGGTTTGGCAACGATCTCTACTTTAGAAGAATCATTTTCTTCGTGGCGAGATACTCGTCCTCTTTCAGCTGGTAGAAGTAGACGCCGGTCCCCACAACACTTCCCCGCTCGTCCCGGGCGTCCCATGTGCGCGTGTGGCGGCCCGGCGGCAGAACTTCGTCCACCAGCGTCCTCACCAGAGCCCCGGTCACGTCGTAGATCCTGAGCGTTACCCTCTGCGATCCTCCCTGGGGCAGATCGAAGACGACTGTCGTCGTTGGATTGAACGGATTCGGATAGTTCTGGACCAGCATCGGCCGGACGGGCGCCGGATCCTCCCCCACTCCGCCGCCGATCCCCGTCGGCGTCGGTAAGACGAACCCGATCTGGCCGTTCCGATGCACGTTCCCCTGGAAGGTCGGCCACGCCACCCGTTCGTTGTCGTATTCGCCCACGAGGTTCCACACGTACACGTTCCCATCCCAACCCGATACGAGGAGATTGGTGTAACCGTCCTCGTCGAGATCGCAGATGAACGGGGTGGCGCGAACGGCTTCGCCGGTCGTCACGGGGAAACCGTCGATCTCCTGTCCTGAAATGTCGAACGCGTGAATCAATCGCGATTCGTCGCCGAACACGATGTCGAGATCTTCGTCACCGTCGAGATCGGCGATGGTCGGCGAGCACTCGCTGTACGAGTTCGACACCACGAGCGGCCAGGGGGCGTAGTTGGCCGCGTTGGAGCTGTACACGTAGATCCTCGATTCGGTCGCGTTCCACCCGTAGGCAACGATCTCGAGCTTGCCGTCATTGTTGAAATCGGCGAGCGCCGGCGATGACGTGAAATAGATATCCACGAGACGGATCGTCCGCGGCCACCCCGTCGCCACCGTCCCGTCGTGATTGAGAACGTAAATTCTGCCGTAGGATCCTTTCGTCTGCGCGACGAGCTCGAGCATTCCGTCCCCATCGACATCGCCCACCGCGGGGCTCCCCGCCGCCTCGCCGTCCATCTTGAACGGCCAGCCCGGCATGCGCGAACCGTCGCCGTTCAAAACGTAGAGGCTGTCGCTTCGCGTACCGAGCACGATTTCGTCCTTGAAGTCTCCGTCGAGATCGCACAGAGAAGGCGTCTGGAAATGGTACGACGTTACCGGCGTCCGGTAGAAGATGCCGTACGTCGCAGGGTTGTTGTCGCCGTCGCGATACTCGGTGCCGTTGCCCCGCCACGCGTAGATGGCGCCCCGCGTGTCGACCGCAATTACTTCGTAGAACCCGTCGCCGT
>CAZYCB010000024.1:0-17712 GCA_964645735.1 uncultured bacterium
TCGCGCCGCGGCTCGTCCGGCCGTCCACTTTGACGCGCAGAGGAGAACGCAACCGCACGTGACGGACGAACTCCGTTTCTGCGACGGTCTCTTGGGCTCCCAGCCAATCCCAATCGATTGGCTTGTCCCGATCGTAGCGGACCGAGAAGTAGCTCACTTTGAAACTCGATATGTTGTGGAAGAAATGCGATCCCTGACTCGGATCCACGTTCATCGTCGGGAGCGTGGCCTCCACGATGACCCTCGCGCCGCAGATCTGTCCCCAGTCGACCGGTATTCCCAGCCAGGGGTCCGAGCTCCCCCACCTTCCGAAACCGATGAGGAGGTACGGCCGCCCCGCGTCCTGGAGGGGCGTGTTCATCCGCTCGAGCTCGCCCGCGATCTGCCGCGTGTGCCGCGCCTCGAAACCGACCGGTTTCACGTACACGACGTCGGCGATCCCTTCGACGATTCCGTTTCCCATCACACGGCTCGACGCCGCGAGCAGGTGGGGCGAATCGAACTCCTCGTCGCTGATATCGACCGCTTCGTCCGAGACGACCATCGGTCTCACCTGGAGAAAACCGAAGCGTGCCCCTTGGGGCCCGCCGCGAGGCCAGGTCAGAGCGAACTCGATCTCGACCTTCGCCCCCACGGCTTCTTCGCACGCAGCGAGCAGCGACTTGATGAGATTGTTGAGCGGGATTTCCTCGCCGACGAGTATGGGGTTGAAGTTGAGTATTCTCGGTCCGTCGGGCCCCGTCCCGGGAACGATCCGCTCCGAACGCGGATCCAACGTCGAGGCAAGAAGCCGGAGAGTATCGTCGTACTCGGCTTCCTGAAGGTTTCCCTTGATCAAATACTCCGTCTCGGCGATCGGGTCGAACGCGGGCGGCTTTCCCATGTTGACCGCCCAGAACTCCGTCTGCGTCTTCTTGAGAAGGTCCGAAACTCCCGCGAGCGGCGGCGGCGCTTTCGGATACGCGGGCGAGTACGTCCAGGTGACGCCTCCGTCGACGACGGTCTTCCCGAGTCCCAGCGCGAGGTTCACGACTCCGTCGCCCGGTTTCGCGGCACCCACCGCGTAGAAGTTGTACGACCGCGCCACGCCGGAGAGCTGCGGATAGAAGCGGTCGTTCCAGCGTTCCCCCACGACTTCCTGTACGAGCACCGCCATCTTTTCGTCGCGGATCGTCTTGTCAGTCGTGCGGATGTAGCTTTTCGCGGATTTCGAAAACACCGAGGCGTAAACGAACTTGATCGCCTCGACGAGCTTCTTGAATCGCCCCGTCGCATCGGACTGGTTGTTCGGGATCATCTTCGTCTGGTAGATCCCGGCGAAGGGACGAAAGAGAGCGTCCTCCAGGAGGCTCGACGAGCGGATGGCGAGCGGCAGATGCACGCCCTCGATGAGGGCCCTCAAGTCCCCGACGAACTCGACGGGGATGTCAGCGTTCTGGAAGGCGAGCGCGATTCGTTCGTCCGGCATGTCGGAGAGCGCGACGTCGTAGAGATGGTTCCGCTCCATGAACGCGTCGAACACGTCCGTCGAGAGGACAACCGATCTCGGGATGTCGATTTTGATCTGAGGAAAGCGTGCGAGCTCGGAATTCGAGGCCAGGACATCCCGAATTAAAATGAGCCCCCGCGCTTTCCCGCCGAACTCGCCGTCTCCGATCCGGCTGAAAGAATCGACGCCGCCGAAAAACGCCCGGCTGAAGACGGGAACGTCTTCTTTCCCGAATCCGCCCTGACCGCCCGGGCGCGGGCTCTCATCCGCACCTTGCGAACGCGATTCACTCACTCGGACTCTCCTTCGCGTGCGGAGCAGCCGCTATACCCAGCCTCTTTCCCTGCACGCTCTCGCGACACGGTCGACCGCGATGACGTACGCCGCATCGCGCATTCCGAGGTTCTTCTTTCTCGCCAGCTCGCTCACCGCGACGAACGCCGAGGTCATCTTGACGTCGAGACGTCCCAGGACGTCGTCCTTTTCCCAGAAGTAATTCTGGTTGCTCTGAACCTGCTCGAAATAGCTGCACGTCACGCCGCCCGCGTTGGCGAGAAAATCGGGAATCGTAAAGATCTTCCGTTCGCGAAGAAGCACATCCGCCTCGGGCGTCGTCGGGCCGTTCGCCCCTTCCGCGACGATTTTCACGCGTTCGTGGATCCTGCGCACCGTTTCGGCGTTGACCTGGTTCTCGAGAGCGGCCGGGATGAGGATATCCGCTTCCTGAGCGATCCAGTCGGCGCCGGGAAGAATCTCGTATCCGAGTTCGCGCGCTTTCCCCTTGTCGATGCCGCCGAAGCGGTCGGTGATCTTGAGGAGCGCTGGCAGATCGACCCCGTCCTTCTTGCGGAACGCATACGACGTCTGATCCTTCTGGTCCCACGAGGAGACGCAGATGACCTTTCCGCCCAGGCGCTGATAGAGCTCGATCGCGTACTGCGACACGTTGCCGAACCCCTGAACGCTCGCCAGTGTGTCGGAGGCCCGTATGCCGAGCTCCTTCAGGGCCTCGCGAATCGTGAACACCACTCCATAACCCGTGGCTTCGGTCCGCCCCAACGATCCGCCCATCCCCACCGGTTTCCCCGTGATGAAGCCGGGGAGCTTTTTCCCGTGGATGACCTCGAACTCATCGAGCATCCAGAGCATGTGCTGCGCGGTCGTCATCACGTCCGGAGCCGGGACGTCGATCGTCGGCCCCACGTTTCGCGCCACCTGCCGCACCCACCCCCGGCAAAGCCCCTCCTGCTCGCGAGTGCTCAAGTTGTGCGGGTCGCACACGACGCCGCCCTTGGCGCCGCCGAGAGGGATATCCACGACGGCGCATTTCCACGTCATCCACATCGACAGCGCCCGAACGGTGTCCAGAGTCTCCTGCGGGTGAAAACGGATGCCGCCCTTGCTCGGTCCGCGGGCGTCGTTGTGCTGGCAGCGGAAGCCGCGAAAAACCTGGACGGCTCCATCGTCCATCCTCACGGGGATCGAAAAGGTGAACTCGCGCAGCGGCTGACGAAGCAGCTGCCGTGTCCCGTTGTCGAGGTTCAGGATCTCCGCGACGCGGTCGAACTGCGCTTGCGCCATTTCGAACGAGTTGAACGGTTTGTATCGGCCGGTTTCGGGTGTGTCGTTGTTAGCCATAATTATCGTCTGTAGCCTCCTCTTGGGAAAAAGAGCCAAGCCGGCGGTAACCGCGAGTCGTGCCCCAAAGGAAATCGTACCTTGGCAGGCGGACGGCCGTGGACGGAACGAAAGCCAGACGGAACGCCCGGCTTATCTCCGGATATCATAGTCGGTCCACCGGGTTTGGGGTAGCGTTTTCTTCCGCCGGCGCAACCTGCCACGCCGTAACTGTTTGCGGCACAAGGCGTTCAACAGCACGGCGCGAGGGACCCCGCTTTGTCACTGCTGGACCGGTCTCGCCGTCAGGGTTTCCAAAAGACGGATGAAATCGTCGGGGTACGGCGCGACGAGTTGCACGTTCTCGCTCGTTGCGGGATGGACGAAACGAAGCTCGCGGCAGTGGAGCGCGTGCCTGCGGATCATCGGGGCGTGCGGCTCCTGCCGCTGCTCTGGAAGTCGAGATCCGCCGGGCGCAGCGGCCACCGTGTCAGCGCCCGCGGGTTCCGTGAGCCGCAGCTTGTACACTTTGTCCCCGACGATCGGGTGGCCGATGTGGTCGAGATGCACGCGGATCTGGTTCGTCCTTCCCGAAAGCGGCATCGCTCTAAGGAGCGTGTATCCCCCGATGATCCTCTCTACCTCGAAGCGCGTGACCGCCTTCTTCCCGTGCTCGAAATCCACGCACCGCCGCGGCACGTAGCGCGGTCTGTCCTCCGCGAGGTCGCCGTCGCTCTCCCCAAGGATCTCACCGCTCGCGAAGCGCTCCGAGAACGGCTCCATGATCTTGCCGATCGGCGCATCGACCTCGAACGACGTCTCGCGGACCACACCGTGCACGACGGCTGCGTACACCTTTCCCACCTCTCCCCCGGCGAACATGCGGCCGAGTGCGCGGGACGTCTCCGCGTCCTTGGTGAGGATCGTGAGCCCGCTCGTCTCGCGGTCGAGACGATGGGCGAGGTTCAAGTTCTCGCCGTAGACGTTCTTGAGCGTGGCGATGAGGGTGTTTCGTATGTAGACGCCGCACGCGTGGACGGGAATGTTCCCCGATTTCGAGATGGCGAGAAGCCATTCGTCCTCGTAGATCACCTCGTAGCGGAAATCGACCTCGGGCTCCGCGTGAAAGATCGTATAGGTCACCGCGTCTCCCTTGTTCACGATCTCTTCCGTGGAGACGTCACGGCCGTTCACTTGCACGTGCCCGTCCGATATGCGTGTTATCCAGCGCTCCGGCGGGTGATACCTGAACCGGTGCGAGAGGAAATGGACGATCGTCCATCCCGAGCGGTAAGAATCTACCTCACAGGTGAGCGTGATTTTCTTTTTCTCGGCACACATGGGTCGCGAAAACGTCAGCGGGGTCGTGGAGGAAGTCGTGCTGACGACCCTTCCGCGGAACTAGCGAGGATCGCCCGCCGCGGGTCCTGTCGCCGATATCCCCGTCCGTGCTCGCAAGCTGCGCGCGGCACGGGGGCCCCATCGGCGCCACCCGCGGCGGGAAGCCGAGCGTTGTGGAGCGCGGGTCGTCAAGTACGACTTCCTCCACGACCCCCTACCTCTTCAACAATGAACGTCTACTTGCCCGCCGGGCTCGCTGTGGAGGTCTCCGGAAAGAGCTTCACGAGATCCTCGCGCCGCGGCTTCGGCGTCAAGAGACTCACGACGACGAGCATCCCGATCGATATGATCCCCGCCGGATAGATGCTCGGAACCCCCCATGGATCGCCCCCCTGCATCACCTGCGGCATGACGCGCGGCACGATGAGATCGAGCAAGATAACCCTGAAGGCGCCCGACACGATCGACGCCACGCCGCCGGCGCGCGTCGCCCTTTTCCACGTGAGCGCCCCGAGAAGCGCCGGAGTGATTGCCACCCCGTACATCGTGTACGCGAAGTACGAATAGCGAAGCACCGAGATCTGCAGCCCGAAGTAGGTCGGGATGAAGATCATGAGAAAAGCGCACACTCCGAGAATACAGATGAAGACTTTCTGCAGCGCGATCATCTGTTTCTGCGTGGCATCCGGTTTCAAGAATCGCTGGTAGATGTCGCGCATGATGTTGGTCGAAGGAGAGAGGAGATAGTTCATCCCCGTCGAGATGACGACCGCGCACGCGGCGCCGAGCAGAAGCACTCCGAAGATGAGGCCGAAGAAATTTCCTTTCGCGATGTCCCGTCCCGCCTGGAGGACGATCGAAGCGGGATCGACGCCGACGCGGAGATTCTTGACCGCCTCGGCGCTCGTCAGGCCGCTGAATGCCGTGCTGATCTGGCTGCGAAGCGATTCGATCTGCTCCGGCTTGACCTTGCCCGCGGCTATCTTTTCGCTCACGAGCGCCATCGCACGATCCGCCGCTGATGCCGGTTCGAGCGTCCCGGCGGCTACTTCCCGTTTCACCACGCCCGTGATCTCGAACGCGTTGATCTCGCTCCAGTGGATCGCGGCGGCGTAGATCGCGATGGCCACGACGACGATTTCGACGACGATCGTCCCGACGATCCAGAGGGACACGGCCCGTTTCGCCTCCGCGGGCGTCTTGGCCGAGTAGAATTTCTGATACATGGACTGGATGCCCATCAGCAATAAAAACGTCGCGAGAAAATACCCGCCCGCTTTGAGCGCCGGATGCGCCCCGAAATCGGCGGCGAAAACCTGGAAGTGCTCGGGCGGCAGGGCCGCGGAGGCGGCGCCCGGTCCGCCGGCGGCGGCGACCGTGAACGGCACGGCGATGCAGCTCGCCAGCACGATCATGATTCCGTTGGGCAGATCGGTGTGCGCCACCGCGACCATCCCGCCTATCGCCGTGAAGAGAATCACGAAGGCCGCGGCGATCGCCTGACCGGTGTACACCGAGATGCCGCCGTTCGTGAGCACGTTCAGGATGTATCCGCCCGCGCGGAACTGGTACGAGACGATCGTCGTGAAGGCGATGATGAGCGCGATCGCGCCGAAGACGCGGGCGAACTTGCCGTAGCGCACCTCGAGGATGTCGCCCACCGTGTACTGTCCGAAGGTGCGGATCTTCGCCGCGAGGAAGTAGATAACAACGATGCCCAGCCACGCGCCCGCCGGGAGCCAAAGCGACGACCAGCCGGCGCGAGCGGCGTACTCTGCGCCCGCGATGAAGGTGCCCGAGCCGATCCACGTGCACACGAGCGTGAAGACCATCTTCGTGAGCGACAAGCTCCGGCCTGCGACCATGAAGTCTTCCTGGCTCTTGATCTTTTTGGATTTGTAGAAGTTGAATCCCATGAGGACGAGGAGGTACGCGAGAATGATCCAGAGGAAATAGCTCATTCAAGACCCCTTTCGCTGTGAATGTCGCGGCGCGCCGGCCGCGAAGGCGATCATCCAGCACATCTCGTGGGCCGCGAGCGGCACGCTCCGGCACGTTTGACGAGCCGCGAACACGAGCGCTTCTACGCCTTTACCTTCACGAGCTCCATCTGCTCTTCGCCGGCAACCACGACTTTGCCGTCGAGCGTGATGAAGCAGTCGATCTCCGTACGCACCGCCATCTTGTCCTTGATGTAGATGCCCGGTTCGACCGAGAAACAGATGCCAGGCACGAGCATCCGCTCGTCTTTCGTTTCGAGATTGTCAATGTTGACGCCGTTCCCGTGCACCTCCTCGCCGATCGAGTGCCCCGTGCGGTGGACGAAGAAATCGCCGTAGCCGGCATCCACCACGACTTTGCGGCACGCGTCATCGACTTCCCAGCCGAAGCATGGCTTCTTGGCCGCAAAGCGTTTGCGTACGAATTTCACCGCGGCGATGCGCGCGTCACGCACGACGCGGAAGATTTCCTCGTACTTCGCCGGCGGCTTGTTTCCGACGAAACCGGCCCAGGTGATATCGTAGTAGATCGAGCCCGGCGCCTTCAATTTCGCCCAGAGGTCGATGATGAAGGTGTCTCCCTTCTTGAACGTGTACGTTCCCTCCCGTTTGGGCTCGAAATGCGGATCGGCGGGATGATCGTTGATGCCGACGATGGGAGACTCCCCGCCGCTATCGAGCCCCTCCTCGTCGAAGCGCTTCAAGATGAACCGCGCGAGTTCGTACTCAGTGAGCTTCCGCTTCCGCGCGAGGGCCTTGCCGATCTCGGCGAACGCCTCGTTCTTTATGCGCTGGACCTTCTCGCCCGCCTTGAGGTGGCTCTTGTATCCCTTCTCGTCGATGATCGCCTCGAACTGCTGGACCAGATCGGCGGATGAAATGATTTCGTGTCCGAAGCTCCTCACGATCTCGATTGTCCCCGCGTCGACGATGGACACGTACGGAATGTTGTTGAGCGGCGAGTACTGCATGGCGAGCTTCTTCGGCTTGCCGAGCATCTTCCGGAGAGACGCGTGCAGATCTTCCCACGCCCGGTAGAACCTCTTCTCGCCGGGAAGGGCGTCGAGACGCGCGGGTTCGACCGCGGACACGAGGCGCACCGGTTCCCCCTTCGCCGGGATGAAGTAGAACCATCGCCTGGACGTCATCTTCTTGAAATCGAGGTCGAGCACGCGATACGCGAGATGATCGCGGTTGTGGAAATCGCACATGAGCCAGCCGTCGAAACCTTTTTTCCTGAGAGCCGCTTGAATCTTTTTGATGTCCATTGTTTGATCCTCACCGTATTTGGGAAGCACTTAACCAGGGCGGAAAAACCGTGGATTGAACGCTATCACGCGGCCTTTGGTGGTGTCAAGCGGAGGCCCTCCGCGGGTGTCCGAGCGAACGGTGGAGGCGCAGCGCGCTGGGACCGCCGTGCTCCGTCCAGTGTCCCGTCGTCTTGTCGAGCTTGTGGCGGAAGCGCTATAATGCAGGCAGCGGACGCCGCGAAACCCCACCGAGAACCGCGCGAAGGAGCTGAGTCGTGGCACGGACGAGCATCGCTTCCCTTCTCGTCATATTTCTTTTTCTCGTACCCGCCGACATCCAGGCGCGCACGTGGCACGTCACGATCGACGGCGCCGGCGATGCTCCGACGATACAAGCCGCCATCGATTCGGCCGGGATGGACGATACGCTTCTCGTCGGCCCCGGCACGTACACGTGGTCCAATCAGGAGACGGGAAACGATTACGGGATGATCCACATGATGCGCGGGGCGCCGCGGCTCGTCATCGCGAGCGAGATGGGCGCGGACGATGCGATCCTCGACGGCGAGGAAATGGGCCGCATCTTCTTCTATCAGGGCTACACGGGGACGATGGGCGGACTCACTATCGACGGGTTCACGTTCGTACGCGGTCGCGCCCCGCAGTCGGACTATATGGTCGGGGGAGCGTTCACAGCCCACCTGTCGTCGCCGATTCTGAAGCACTGCATTTTCAGGGAGAACACCTCCGACCGGGGAGGGGCGTGCTGGTTCGGCGGTCAGGGTTCGCCGCAGTTCATCGACTGCGTCTTCGAGAACAATACGGCGATCTACGGCGGGGGAGTCATCCTCAACGACTGCTATCCCTCCTCGATCTCCCGGAGCACGTTCTACTTCAACGAGTCGTCATCGGGCGGCGGGATCTCGCTCCTCGGGACATCGACCGTCGTTGTGGACCGCACGATCGTCGCCAAATCCATCTACGGCGGCGCGGCGGCAGTTCCCGGGAGCGCGCTCCTCACGCTCTCGTGCAGCGACATCTTCGGCAACGTCGGCGGCGACTGGACGGGTCCGATCGCGGATCAGTACGGCGTGAACGGGAACTTCTCCGAGGATCCGCTGTTCTGCAGCGAGCCGCGGTTCGATCTATTCTTGCGGGCGGACTCCCCGTGCGCTCCGGGGAATCACCCCTAGGGGCGACGCGTGCTCTCTCGTCGGGGCGCGGCCGGTGAACTGCGGCGGCGTTCCCATCGAGAAACGGTCGTGGGGAGCGATCAAGAGCATGTTCGCCGAGTGACGGCTTTGTCTGGTCTTCCCGTTCGATCCCCTGTATGATGCCGGTGTATCATTCGCCGCGCCCGGGGGGAACTTCGATCGTATCCGGATCGTCGATGGCATCCTCATTCCCCCGCCGGGGCGGCGTGGCGCTCGGCACACACTCTTCCATGCAAACCCGTGCGAAAGGCGCGCGATGCCGCGAATCGTTTCCACACAGAAGTTGACCGACCGTATAATTGCGTTCGAGATCGAGGCTCCCGAGATCGCCTCCACCGCGGAAGCAGGCCAGATCGTGCTCACCCGTTTCGACCCCTTCGCCGGCTGGACGCCGAAGGCGATCTGCGACGTGAATCGAACCGCCGGGACGGTGACCTTCCTCTCCCGCGGAGCCGCGAGTGCGCTTTCAGCCGGTGGTTCTCCGGAGACGGCAGCGGGAAAATCTCCCGGCGCGCCAACGGGCGATCTCGAGATCACGGGTCCTCTCGGTGCTCGGAAGACGCCCGACAAAGCGGGCAAAGTCCTTTTCGTCGCGGAAGGCGTCGGCATCGGCGCCATCGTCGCCCGGCTTCGCGCGCTCAAGGAGAAAGGGTGCTACACGATGGTGATCGCCGGCTATCCGGCGAAAGGCGGCCTCTTCTGGGTGGATCGGCTGGATGAATTGAGCGACGAGCTCTACATCGTCACGGAGGACGGGAGCTTCGGGATCAAAGGACCTCTCCGTCACACGCTGAGAGCCGTGTGCGAGCAGATCAGCGACATAGAAGCGGCCCACGCCGCAGGTCCTCTCAAGCTTCTGAAAACGACGGCCGACGTGACGCGAAACTTCAACATACCGGCAACGGTCACGCTCGCCTCTGTCCTCGACGACGCGGAGAGCGCCGCGTCCCAGGACCCCGAGACGGCCGATCTCGCCGCCAGGACAAGGGCCGCGACGACGTCGGGTTTCGACTGGGCCGGTGCGATCGATCTCGATGCCCATAATGTCGATTTCGACGGACTTTCCCGCACGCTCGGAATCCCGCTGACAACGATCACAAAATGAAGGATCCGAAGAAACCACCCTCGCCCAAAAAAGCAAAGCCGCCAGAAAAACACGGCCCGCCGAAATACGACGTCACGAAATCCGACGTGGTGAGGATCTTCGACGACATGGCGAGCATCCTCGACATCCTCGGCGAAAATCCGTTCAAGGTCCGGTCGTACGAAAACGCCGCCCGCGTCATCGACGGCTTGACGGGAGACTTGGGCGAGATGGTTGCCTCCGGAGAACTCCTCGACGTCAAGGGGATCGGCAAATCGCTTTTCGCCCACATCGAGGAGCTCTGCGACACGGGACGGCTCGAGATCTACGAAGAGGCGAAGGCGAAGGTCCCTGGGGGACTCCTCGACATGCTCCGCATCCCGGGAATGGGTCCGAAAAAGGTCAAGGCGGTGTACGAGAAGCTCGGCGTCACATCGATCGACGAGCTCGAGCACGCGGCGAATGACAACAAAGTCGCCGCGCTCGACGGTTTCGGGACGAGGACTCAGATCAAAATCCTCTACGGCATCCAGTCCGTCAGAAAATTCAGCGAACGGCACCTCTTCAACACGGCGATGGACGAAGCCCGCGGCATATACGACGAAATCGTCAAGCATCCCGATGTCAGACGCGCGCTCATCGGCGGGAGCCTCCGCCGCCGGAGAGAAACGATCAAAGATATCGACATTCTCGTGAGCGCTTCAACCTCCGGCGGGATCATGGATCTCTTCACGACACTGCCCCGTGTGGCCTCCATCGTCGCCAAAGGCGACACCAAATCCAGCGTGGTCTTCAAGTCGGGGATCGCCGGGGACCTCCGCGTCGTCGGCGACAACGAGTTCCCCTTCGCTGCGAACTACTTCACGGGGAGCAAGGAACACAATACCGAGCTGCGCGCACGGGCGAAGAAGATGGGATACAAGCTCAACGAGTACGGCCTTTTCGAGGGCGAGAAGCTCATCCCGTGCAAGGACGAGGCGGCGATCTACGCCGCGCTCGGGCTCGATTACATACCGCCGGAGCTCCGCGAGGCTCAGGGAGAGATCGAGGCGGCCGAAAAGCACGAGCTCCCCGACCTCGTCGCGGAGGACGACATCCGCGGACTCTTCCATGTCCACACGACGGCGAGCGATGGAACGGTCACCGCCGAGGAGATGGCGAGGGGCGCCCAGGCGATGGGATTCGAGTACCTGGGGATCGCCGATCACAGCCGAAGCGCCGCGTACGCGGGAGGCCTCTCGATCGCGAGGGTCGAGGAACAGCACAAGGAGATCGACGAACTCAACAAGCGGCTCGAGGGCTTTCGCGTTTTTCACGGGATCGAATCGGATATCCTCCCGGACGGGTCGCTCGATTATCCGCCCGAGATCCTCGACCTCTTCGATTTCGTCGTCGCTTCCGTGCATCAGAACTTCCGCATGAGCGAAGCCGACATGACCC
The DNA here is from genome assembly GCA_964645735.1 of uncultured bacterium. Classification (GTDB taxonomy): domain Bacteria; phylum Krumholzibacteriota; class Krumholzibacteriia; order WVZY01; family WVZY01; genus CAZYCB01. Next base: position 11,436 of record CAZYCB010000024.1, read on the forward strand.
GCCGCATCATCAACGCGATCTCGAATCCCCACATGACGATCCTCGGACACCCCACGGGACGGCTCCTCCTGGCGCGGGAGGGATACGCAGTCGATCTTCCCGCGATCATCGACGCGGCGGCGCAGAACCACGTCGTGATCGAGATCAACTCCAACCCTCACCGCCTCGATCTCGACTGGCGGTACGTTCGAAGCGCGCGCGACAAGGGCGTGAAGCTCGCCGTTTGCCCCGACTCGCACGCCGTCAAAGGGATGGAGGATTTCCGGTACGGCGTCGGGATCGCCCGTAAAGGCTGGCTCACACGCAGCGACGTGGTGAACTGTCTCGACACGCGGGGCGTCGAGTCGTTTCTCGTGTCGCTGAAAAAGAGCAAGAGATAGATGAAGCGAAAAGCAGCGGGAAAAGAGACGAAAGGGCGCGGCGCGTCGGACCGCTCTGCCGGCGAGACGAAACGAATCGCGGGCATGATCGAGATTCTGACGCGCGAGTTCCCCGACGCGCGGTGCATGCTCGACCACACGAGCCCTTTCGAGCTTTTGATCGCAACGATCCTCGCCGCCCAGTGCACCGACGCGATGGTGAACCAGGTTTCGAAATCGCTTTTCAAGAAATACCCCACGCCCGAAGCGTACGTGAACGCGCCGCAGGAGGATCTCGAGAAGGAGATCTACAAGACGGGTTTCTTCCGGAACAAGGCGAAGAGCGTCAAGAAATGCTGCGCGTCGCTCATCGAGAGGCACGGTGGAAAAGTGCCGGCCACCATGGAGGAACTCGTCGCGCTTGGAGGGGTCGGGAGGAAGACAGCGAACTGCGTGCTCGGCGTGTCCTTCGGGATTCCGGGGATCATCGTCGACACCCACGTGAGACGCCTCTCGTACCGCATGGGCTACACGGCCGAGACGGATCCCGACAAGATCGAAGAAGATCTCATGAAGATCGTCCCCACGAACGAGTGGACGCACATGTCACACCTGCTTGCCGCCCACGGCCGCTCGTACTGCACGGCGAAAAAACCGAACTGCCCCGAATGCCCCGTCGCCCATCTCTGTCCGAAGATTTTTGACTGAGTCGTGAGCTGTAGGATCGTCGCGAGCCCTTCGCGGGAGCGACCGAGGATCGCGCGCCGCGGGGGCAGAGCTATTTCACTTCGAGGAGTTCGACGTCGTAGATGAGCGTGGCATTCGGCGGGATAGCTTTTCCGAACCCCTTGCTCCCGAAGCCGAGGAACGGCGGGATGATCAGTTTCCTCTTCCCGCCCGGCTGCATGCTGAGGAGCCCTTCCACAAGGCCGGGAATGATCGATTTCTCGGATAGCTCGAACTCCACGGGCCCCCCCTGGTAGTACGTGCTGTCGAAGAGAGTCCCATCATCGAGAAAACCCGTGTACTGAACGACGACCGTGTTCGACAGCTCGGGGAAATCCCCCTGGCCCATCTCGAAGTCGACGAACTGGAGCCCCGTCAGCGTGGCAACGATCTCCCTACCCGCATCGTTCCACGGCAGTATCGGCGCGGGACCCGGCTGAATGTCGACGAGTTCGACTTCGAACTTGACCCACGCGTTGGGCGGCACGACGCCGGGACGCCCCTCTTTGCCGAACGCGAGATCCGGCGGAAGGATGAGGATGCGCTTGCCGCCTTTGCGCATCGAGGACACACCTTCGTCGAGACCGGGGAGAAGTTCCTCCTTGCCGATGCGGGCCTTCATCGGACCGCCCAGTTTTTCCGTGCTGTCGAACTGCTTCCCGTCGAGGTACCAGCCCGTGTAGCGGATCGAGACGATGTCCCCTTTCTCCGGAAGGCCCCCGTGGCCCTCCAGAACGTCGATCACCTTGAGGCCCGTTTCGGTTGTCCAGGAGTCGTGGCGCTCGCATCCGGCGCACGCGGCGACAGCCAGAACGACCGCACAGACCGCGAAGGCTTTCATCGGACGGCCTGCATAAGCGAGAACTCTCTTCGGAGGGGATGATCTCATCGTTGGTTTCACATGCGGGCACGTCGCGTCCGCGCGAGCGCGCCGCGTCTGCGGGCGCGCGTCACGCACCGAGGAGCTTTTTGAGCGTTTCTCCCAACTTGAACAGTCTCAGCAGCTCCTCTTTCGGCATGTCGCGGACCTGCTCGTACGACTTCGTGAGTATCTCGAAGAACTCCAGCATTTCTCCGAGACGCTGTCTCGTATGCGTCTGAGAGGCTCCCGACGCGTCCAGTTCCTCCACGCACTCCCGGAGCACGACGAGCGTCGGATCGACCTCGCGGCGCTTTCGCCCGTCGAGGATCACCTTGAACAGCTCCCACGCGTCCTTCACCGATTCGTAGTGATCCTTGCGGTCGCCGAGCACGTGCTGCACGTCCACGAGTCCCCAGTTCTGGAGCTCTTTGAGGCTCGTACTCACGTTCGATCGCGCCACGGAAAGCGTCGTCGCGATTTCCTCGCCCGTCAGCGGCTTCGGCGAGAGATACAAAAGCGCGTGGACCTCCGCAACCGTCCTGTTGATACCCCACCGGGCGCCCATTTCGCCCCAGTGAAGGATGAATTTCTTTTCCGCCGGGGTGAGTGCCGCCATGGCTTACTTCCCGCTCTCTTCTTTCTTGCCGCCGGCGTCGTTGAGCTTGTCGTTCTTCCAGAACTTCGCCCCGGAGATGTCCGCCTGCACCATGATGCCGCCCTCGGTGAGCTGATACACGGCGATCCCATTGACGAAGCGGGCCTGGACATCGACGCTCTGCTTGCCCACCACCGCGCTCCCCGACGCGTCCGCCGTCCACCCCTTGTCGACGAAGTCTCTGAACGGCTTCTCGGCTTCGAAGAGGAAGACGACCTGGTACTTCTTGCCGCCGAGCCCCACACCGATCCCACCCGTGCCCATGTTCATGTAGGTTCTCTTCCCCGACTGCTTGTCTATGGCCACACCGGAACCGCCTCCTCCGCTGACCATGAAGGAGATTTTCACGTTGTCGAACACCGCGTAGCCGTGCGCTTTATCGAACAGTTCTTTGGCCACGGAGTTCTCTTTGAACAGGCGCTCGAGCGTGTTTTTCGTTTCGAGGTCGATCTCCTCCTTCTTATGACGGGCTTTCATGGCGTCCTCCTCGGACGACCCGGCGAGAGCGATCGGAGCGGGAATGGAAGAGAGGACGAGACACGCAAGCGCAAGAGCTGATATGATTTTCACCGGGATCCCTCCTTTCGCAGGGATGCTCATGAGCGCCGCGGAAACGCGAATCGCAACCACGGGCAATCTACTTCGAGCGACTCTCGACTGGCAAGGAGAATCGTGGTATCGAACGAAGCGACCGACTCCGAATCCACGGCGTTGCCCGCCCCCGCCGGACCCGTTCGCGAATCGGAGCGCATCGCCGCCATCGATGTGCTGCGCGGTTTCGCGATTCTCGGGATTCTCGTCGTCAACATCCAGTCGTTCTCCATGCCCGACGCCGTGATCTTCAATCCGACCGCCTACGGCGACCTCAGCGGGATGAATCGATGGGTGTGGATATTCACTCACATCTTTTTCGATCAGAAATTCATGACGATTTTTTCCATGCTCTTCGGCGCGGGAATCCTGCTCATGACGCAGCGCGCGGAAGACAGAGGAATCGCCTCGGCGCCGCTCAACCGCCGGCGGATGCTCGCCCTTCTCGGTTTCGGACTCATGCACGCATACCTGGTGTGGCACGGCGATATTCTCGTCTGGTACGCGCTGTGCGGCCTTGTGGTTTATCGTTTCCGGAATAACGAAGCTCGTTCGCTGATCGTCCTGGGCCTCTGCATGGTCGCCGTGGCGTCTCTGGCGTCGATCTTCTTCGGCTGGTCGATGCGGTGGTGGCCTCCGGATTCCATAGCGGATCTCACGCAGTCCTTCAAGCCGACGTCGGAGAAAATTGCCGAAAATCTCGCCGCCTTCCGTGGCGGCTGGATGAGAGAAACCGTCTACCGAGCGCCCATTTCCTTCCAGTCGCAGACGTTCGTTTTCGCCATATGGGGCATCTGGAGAGCCGGCGGGTTGATGCTCGTCGGCATGGGGCTCTTCAAGCTCGGCGTGCTCCGCGCTGCCCGTTCGGCGCGTTTTTACGCGCTTCTCGCCGCGGCCGGCGCGCTCGTCGGCATCCCCGCCATCGTCTACGGCACGCGGGCGAACTTCGCCGCCGGCTGGGACATCCGGTACTCGTTCTTTTTCGGGGCCCAGTACAACTACTGGGGGAGCATCGCGGCGAGCCTTGCGTGGGTGGGGCTCGTCATGCTCGTCTGCAAGAAAGGGATCCTCACCGCCGTAACGTCGCGCCTGGCGGCCGTCGGACGAACGGCGTTCACCAATTACCTCGCGCAGAGCCTCATCTGCACGGCGGTCTTCTACGGATTCGGGTTGGGACTGTACGGAAGCGTCGAAAGGACCGGTCAGGTCCTCATCGTGCTCGCCGTCTGGGCCGTGCAGCTTGTCGTCTCGCCGCTCTGGCTCCGCCGATTCCGTTTCGGGCCGTTCGAATGGGCGTGGCGCTCCATAACGTACGGGAAGCGTCAGCCCATGCGGCGCACATGACGCCGATCGCCGGACGCGGCACTCGCGCCGCCGCGCGGCGGATGCCTTGGAGCGAGAAGCCGGAGCGAGTGGCCGCAGCCGGTTTCTTCGGCGTTGACAGCGCCGCGCGCGGGCGCTAAGCTTCCCCTGGAACTAGACCCCACGCGATTTTATCGGTCAGCATATCCTATGCGTTTATCGTACGGCGTAATTGTACTCGCCCTCGCGGCACTTCTCTTCGGCTGCTCGAGCAAGCCGGCCATCGTCAAAACCGATCCCTATCTCATGCCGGCCGACGAATTCAGGAAGAACGTCAAGATTCTCGCCGTGGCGCCGCTCGGTGTTCCCGAAGGCCTCGCCGATCCCGCGCTCCTCATGACGGAGTTTTCCTCCGCGATCGACGACGAGCTTCAAAAATATGGATATTCGGTGGTCCGGCCTCAGCGGTACGAGACGATCTGGAAGAAACTCTCCGAGCAATCGGATGACTTCCGCGATCCCGTCACTCACGAGCGCGATGACGTCGAGATGACAAAAGCGATGTTGCAAACGCTCGAACAGCTCGACGCGGATTTCGAGCTCGACGGCGTGGTTTTCCCGAGCATCGTTCTCGTGAAAGCCGAATTCGCCGCGGGCACGGCCGTTTGGGACGGAGTCGAGCAGAAGATCGAGACCGGCGGGGCCATGACAAGTTTTCTTTCCGGAGCCCAGCGCGGCGAGATCGGCGCCCTGTCGCTCAGCGTGTGCATCCGCGGAAAAGACGGAGAACCGATCTTTCTCAACGCGGGCGGCATCGAGGTGCTTTCCAAAATGGACGGCAAGGAGTTCGTCTCGGTGCCGCGCCAGAGCCTCTTCTCGGACACGGAACGGAACCGCCGGGCCGTGACGACCGCGCTAAAACCTCTCAAACGATGACCGGCGTGACTTCCGGTTCATGAAGAATTTGGAGCGATGATGACGGCGCCCGGAATGGGCGCCTGGTTCGCAGTTCACTCACGTGCCGAAGGACGGCGAAGCATCGAAGCCGCAGAACCCACACAGGAGGAATTGCAGTGAAGCGCAGTCCATTGCATCGCAGAGACCGCACGACACCGCGCGGGAAAATGGCCGGACGCGCCGGCGTGTTGCTTTTCGCGATCGGACTTTTCGCCGGTGCGTCCGCTCTCGCCCAGGGGACGAAAGTCCATCCGGCGTCCGACACCCGCCGGGAGGAGTGCACGATCGTTACCGTCTGCAAGAAGGCATCCGCCGACGGCTCGATCATGACCTCCCACACGTGCGACAGCCATCGGACCCGTTCGGAGTTCAACATGGTTCCAGCCAAGAAGCACAAGGAAGGCTCGATGGCCGCGACGTTCAAACGCGTGGACTGCGACACGTTCGCGATGCCCTCCTACGCGCATCCCAAAAACGGCGAGATCCCGCAGGTCCCGTATACACACGGTTACATCAACACGGCGTACCCGTGCATGAACGACAAGCAGCTCGGAATCGGAGAATCCACCTTCGGCGGACGCGAATCGCTCAAATCGGACAGCGGTCTCATCGACTGCGAGATGCTCGTGACGCTCGTCGCCGAGCGCTGCGTGACGGCGAGGGAAGCGGTAAAGACGGCGGGCGATCTGTGCGTGACCTACGGGTGGATCGACGAGGGCGAGTGCCTCTCCTTCTGCGATCCCAACGAGGCATGGATCTTCGAAGTCGTCGGTTCCGGAAAGGGCCGCAAGGGAGCGATCTGGGTGGCCCAGCGCGTCCCCGACG